>CAYJTA010000039.1:0-8460 GCA_964372825.1 uncultured archaeon
TTTCATGATATTTTGCGTGCAATATGACAGGGAGAAATATAATTATATACAGGAATATTAAGAAATTTCGTCAATCATCAATGTCCTCACTATCGATTTATATAGGTGTGGAGGCCTATAAACAATATGCCTCATAACTGCATAATCTGCAAGGAGTTTGTAGGGGAAAGGTTCAGCGTTGAAATAAAGGACAGCCATGCTGAGAATGCTATAAATGCCTTCGTCTGCAAATACTGTTATGACAAATTCATAGACAGCCATTACAATGTCGGCATGTTCAAGCTTTCGAGGTTCTTCGGGTGGGCGAGGGAAAGGGTTGACGGAATGAGGATTTTTGGGTAAGCTGTCTGCTGCTAATCGGCATCATCTGCTATGCCGACAGTGAGCTGCCTGTAAACGGGTTCTATTTCTCGTTTGCGGCCAGATGCTCGGCTGAGGGCTAGGATTTCTGAATGAACCGCACCGTTCATCCGCAAATGCAGCACGCTTTCTGGAACCTCCAGTTGCTGCGGCTTTAGCCCGACCTCTCTCACATAAGCCATGCTGCCTGATTTGCGCTGCTCAGGCTGCCGATGTTCTGTAGTTTCATATCCGATTCCGTGTCTGTTGAGGCAGTTATAAACAGCTTTCGACGCATAGTCGAGAACCAGAAATGGCATATCCTCATTGGCAGGGGGTGCGGGCAGGGATATTTGAAGATAGATTTTTTCATATCCAGTTTGTAATTGCCACAAAGATTCAAAAAAAAACAATTTGCAAACGTCTCCTGATCTTTTGCTTTCTTTCCCTTTGCTTTCCTCTTTTTGTTTTCTTCAGATTCTTCCTTCTGCTTTTGGCTTGTCTTCCTTCGTTGCAGGCTTGTGTTCTTTTCCTTCTTTAGGCTTCTCATCCTTTGGCGCGTCTTCTTTTTTCTCTGTTTTTGCCTGCTCTTCCGGCTTTTCCTCTTTCTTCTCTTCGGTTTTGGGCTTCTCTTCCTTGTCCTTTGTCTCAACCTTGTGCTCTTTTTTGTCTTCCGCCTTTTCTTTCTTCTCCTCTGCCTTCTTGCCAAAAAGCTCGTCCATTCTTTGCTTGCCGTGCTCAAGAACCTTGAGGTTCACCTGGACTATGTCTGCGGAAATTGTGTTGCCCCTTATGCCTTTCCTTTTCCTTTCCCCTTCCCTCTGGGGGTGGTAGCCTGGCGGGGATGACAGAAGGATCTTCTTTCTTGCTGTGCCTTCCATGTCCTTCCTCATTGGAAACCCGTCCTTGTCGCTGCCTCCTGTAATCTCCAGCTTGAAGCCTGGAAGGCCAAGGCTGTTGCCTTCAAATGTTTCCCCTATCTTCTTTCCAAAGAGCATGCTTGCCTCTTGAGGCAATTCCTTGCTGTAGCTCTTCCTTGTCCCTGGGTCGCTCACCACTATCTTGAAATTCATATGACTATTGTAATCCGGTAGAATATATAAGCTTTTGAATTTTTGTTCAATGGGGCTGTGTATTTTTATTAATCGGTTGTTTAATTTTCATATTTATTTCTGAACAACTGTTCGGTTTATTATATATGCCTTCAGAAGAGCCTGACCTGTATGAGCAGGTTGATAATTATAAGCGCACCCATTGCCATGGTCGAGTATTTCAGCATCTTTTTGTAATGCTTTTTGCTGAGCCTCATGAAGACGAGCTCCCACATCCTCCCCCCGTCGAGTATGTTCACCGGCAGCAGGTTGAATGCCCCCACACCGGCGTTTATCAGGAACAGCCACCACAGAAGCCCCTCAAGGAAATCTATGGCATATCTGTAGCCTGAAAGGGATGGCCTGAGCTCCAGATTTGTGCGGACATTGCTGATGCCTATGATGCCGGGATGCCTCTGTTTTGCTAGTTTATTTTCCAGAATGCTGAGCCTGCCGGCGGCCCTTGTGCTGAGGGAAGTGTATGCGTCCCTGATATATTTCCAGAATGCTATATCAGCCTTGATTGTTCTATAATTCTCCTCCCCTCCCCTGGATGCCGAAAGGTATGAATCAATAAAACCTGGGAGAGAGGTTTCTGCCAGTGCGAGCAAATGGGTTGTGGTGTCGGGGCGGAAGGCAAAATCACCCTCAGCAGCTGTCACCAGGGTGAAAGTGCCGTTTGCTGTTGCTATTTCTATTGTCTTGTTGGGTCCTGCTTCAAGCAAGGCCTGCCTTAAATCTGTGTCGTTTTTGATGGCCCTGCCATTGACAGAGCTTATTGCAGCCCCTGCAGGAAGTCCCTTTGCTGCGGGCAGGTTTTCGAAAACAATTATCTTCTCTTTGCCCCTGCTGATCTGCCGCTCCAGCATCTCTTTGGTGATGTAAAAAATATCACTGCCTGATGCCAGCTCAAGCATGCTGCTGTTGGGTGTTTTCGCGAGGCCGTGCAGAAGCCTGCCGACATTGCCGTCAAAGGGGGTGTTGTTTACTGATTTGATGGACAATGCGCTGATTTCTGTGGTGGGATAGGTGGTGAATGATACTCCTGTCTGCATGTAAAAGCCGGAGAAGGCAAAAAGCAGCAGCATGGCAACACCTGCCAGGGCGAAATTCGCAAGGCTGCCTGCGGCAAACACCCTCAGCTGCTGTATGTGCTGTTTCTTCCTCAGCACTTTCTCGTCAGGCTCGACAAAGGCCAATGGGATTACAGCTAAAAGGCCCCAGCCGAGGGATTTCAGCCTTACCTTCTCCCTTGCGGCCATCACGCCATGGAGGCCCTCGTGCACAAAGGCAAGCAAAGCTATGATGATTATCCAGTACCAGAAGGGTACCAGTATCAGGCCCGGGCCTGATGATGGGGTTGCCGACAGGGAGGGCAGAAGGAGTCCTATGGCTCCGGGGGTGGGCCTTGAAAGGCTCTCGAGTGTTATCTTGACAAGGGTTATTATCATGAGGATACTGACAACGAAGCCTATAATCACTCCCAGATTCCCTATATGCTTCCATAGCATGGGATGCCTTTCCCCGAGGGCTATGAGGCCGCTCTTGCCTTTCTGGGTCTTCCTTAGGAGGAAGACGCCATCTCTTGTGAACTTGTCCCTGTCCCTGTAAACAAAGATTGCAAGTATGATGATGAAGATCACTGCCGACAGCGAATAGGGGTCCGTGTGGAACATATCACATGCAAGCGTTTATAAATTACAGATGCTTATTTATGGAATAGGTCAATATTAACTTGGAGGCCTTAAAAGGCTTTGAACAGGTGCGTCTATGGAAAGCGAAAACCAGCAGGAGCAGATGGAAGAGAAACTGGAAGAAACTGTTGCTGAACAGGCGAAGGAGGAGGAGATAAGCCCTGAAGAGGAGCAGAAACTGCCTTTCCCGAATGCGACGATAGTCAGGATAATCAAGAGCCATCTGGACAGGGACAAGATGATCAAGAAGGAGGTCAAGATAGCGATGAACAAGTGGCTGGGGGATGTATGCGCAAAGGTCAGCAGGGACATGAACAAATTCCCATATGTCATGCTCCACATGCACGAGTTTGAGCAGGCCACAAGATTCTACAGGAACATGGAGGAGTTCGACAAGGAGAAGGAAAGGATTCTGGCACATTTAGAGGCCATCAAGAAGGACATAGAGAAGCTGGAGAGGGATCTTGGGAAGAAGGAAGAACTGATGGTGAAGTTTTAGGCAATTTATACCCCTACATTTTATTAAAAATAGATAAATTTATAAATATGTAGGGTCAAATTAATTCATGGTAAGAATTGAAAAGAAATCTGTAGGGAACAGGGTTTATTATTACCTTGAGCACTCTATAAGAGAAAAGAGCAGAATAGAAAAAAGGGAAAAATACATTGGAAAGGATATTCCGAAAAATATTGAAGAAATTAAGGCCGAGTTTCTCTCTGAAATCTACAAGGAAAAATGGCATCCCATATTTGACAGGATAGAGAAGAATTTCTCAAAAGAAAGAGAGGCCATGCCTGAAACTGCCAAAGAGAAGGAAACTGAAGCTTTCACAATCAGATTTACATATGACACCCAGAAAATAGAAGGCTCCAAACTGACATTGAGAGAGACAGCGGATTTGCTTGAAAAAGGCATCTCCCCGAAGGAAAAGCCAATAGAAGATGTAAAAGAGGCAGAAGCGCATAAGACTGTTTTTTACATGATGCTGAAACATGAGAGAGCTTTGAATCTTCAAACTGTCCTGCACTGGCACTACAGGCTTTTCGAAAGCACAAAAAAAGACATAGCGGGAAAGATAAGGCGGCATCAGGTAGCCATTTCAGGAAGCAGATTTTTGCCTCCATCTTCTGTTGAGGTCTGCCCGCTGTTAAGGGAATTCTTCAGATGGCATGATAAAAACAAAAACAGCATCCATCCTGTTGAACTGGCTGCTTTGATGCATCTGAAGTTTGTGGCCATACACCCTTTTGCAGACGGCAATGGAAGGGTTTCAAGGCTTATGATGAACTTTGTTCTGAACAGGAATGGCTTTCCCATGCTGAATATACCTTATGAAAAAAGGAAAGGCTATTATAATGCGCTGGAGAGATCCCATATAAAAGGGCAGGATAATATCTTTGTCCAGTGGCTTTTCAGGAGATATTCGAAGGAATATAGAAGATACGTGAAATAGAGGGGATTTGGCATCAATAGGGGGACTAAAGAAGCATAGAGAGGCTGGGGGAAGGAGGAAGAGATACTGTGAAGTTTTAGGTTGATTTTATTTCCGTTGCCTGTGTGAATAGAACGCTTATGATGCCTTCTTTTTAGGAAGAGCTTCATGTCTTGACAGGGCCCTTGTAACCCCAGCTATGGCGCCTACGTCGCTGTTCACAGGAACCACAATCACGTTCTTCTCCCTTGCTATCTCGGCAAGCGTCTGGAACTCCCTCAGCTTGAGGGCAGCAGGGTTCTTTGCGTATAAGGAAGCTGCCTGCGACATCTTCTTGCTCGCTTCGAACTCGCCTTCGGCTATTATCACTCTCCCTCTCCTCTCCCTTTCGGCTTCTGCCTGCTTGGCCATGGCTCTCTGCATCACATCAGGAAGGACAACGTCCTTGATTGCCACGGCTGTAACCTTAATTCCCCACGGGTCTGTGGCCACGTCAAGTAATCCTTGTATCTTCTTGCTAAGCTCATCCCTCTTTGCAAGCAGCTTGTCAAGATTGACCTGACCCAGAACGTCCCTCAATGTTGTCTGGGCAAGAAGGGTGGAGGCAGTCCTGTAATCCTCCACCTGCACGATGGATTTTATGGGGTCTGCAACCCTGTAGTATACCACTGCGTCCACTTCGACCGTCACATTGTCTTCTGTCACAACCGTCTGCTTGGTCACATCAATCACAGAGGTCCTCAGGTCCATCAGGACCATCTTGTCGACAAAGGGGATTATGAAGAAGAGGCCCGGCCCCTTTGCGCCCATCACCCTTCCGAGCCTGAAGATGACTGCCCTTTCATACTCCTTGACTATCTTCACCGCGCTATAGAGAATTACAAGAACTATTATCAGGCCGAAGATGTCAAAGAGGGGCATGGTTATTTTTTGCATCCCCTATTTAAATGCTGAATGGGGGCACTGGCCTGTCGCCAGCGGAATTCCTTATTCTAAAAATTGATGGATCACGCCAGAACCGTTATCATGTAAATGCCGATTACTATCAGTGCAGAGCCTGCCAGCCTGAATATGATGTTCCTTTCTTTCAGAATTCTCCAGCCGATAAGGATTCCGAATACGGAAGAAAGCTGCCTCATGGCCATGGCATAGCTTACTTTCTCAATCTGCAAGGCAAACAGCAAGGAAAGGGTTGCAATTGGCATGAATGTCCCGACGAGAATGATGTTCCATTTATTTCTCCTTATCTCCATCGGAAAATCTATTTTCTGGGTGAAAAATATGTAAAAGCCGAGCATGATGAATTCCAAGAGCATCAGCAGAAACAGGTAATGTATCGGGTTCATGCTTGCCACAATCTGCTTGTTGATGACAAAAAATGTTGCTGTAAGGATGGCGCTTAGCAGGGCCAAAACGACTGCCTTGTGTTTCAAATAATAAAGCAGGCTTCCTTTTACATGCATTCCTGGGGCGTAATTCAGAATCTGGACACCCAAACCGTGATGAGTATAGAAGCTATGCCAACCAGGGAAAGAGACTCCCCTATCAGGAAGAATGCTATCATTGGGATGAATATAGGGGAGAGCAGAAAAAGGGGCAGGACGATGCCGAATTCACATTCATAAGCCTTGCCAAGGAGCAGCAGGGCTGACAAATCAAATAGGGCAGCCGCAATTATCAGGAATAAAGGAACAGCAGCAAATGTGAAGCCAGGTGTCAGGAGGAAAACAGGCAGAAGGGCAGTAACATAAACGCCAAGCGTTGGAAGATAGAAGGCATAAACATTTTGCCTTTTTTTATAAAAGAAGTTCCACAGTGTGAGGAAAAATGCGCTGATCAGGATGAGTGTGACCACTATGCTCATGCGTTTTTTTTTGCAGTCTGTTCAATATAAGCTTGGAAATGCTCCCAGGCATATGATGCAGTCAGCATTTTTCGGTATGGTCGTCAGGAGTGCACGACACTGTTCTCGGATATGTATTTGAAGGCCGAATGCGCTGCAGTCACTCCTTCTGCAACGCCTGTTATGGCCTGCTTGAAGCTGGAATCGACAACGTCGCCTGCGGCGAAAATGCCTCTTATATTTGTCTCAGACTCTCTATTGATTACGATTTCATTCTTTTCATTCACCTTCACTCCTAGCTTTTTGGCTATATCTGAAAGTGGGATGTTTCCTATCGCACCGAATACAGCGCTCAGCTCAAGCGTATTTGAGCCGTTGTAGGGCCTGTCAAGCATAACCCTGTCCACAAATTTGCCTCCTGCTATCTCGATCACGTTTGTTTTCGTGATGACGTGGATGTTCTTCTTTGCCTCTATCCTCTTTCCGTTTATGGGCTCCGGCCTTATTTTCTCTCCCCTGTAGATTATATACACTTCTTTGCAGAGCTCTGAAAGAAGGAGAGCCTCCTTGGCTGCGGTGTCGCTGCCGCCTATAATGGCAATAACCTTGTTCTTGTAAAGGGCGCCGTCACACAAGGCGCAGTAGTGCACGCCCTTGTTCTCGTATTCCTTTGCCCCTTTCATGGGAAGCTTCTTCCACATGGTGCCTGTTGCGAAGATAATTGTTTTTGCGTTGTAGAGGCCTGAGTCTGTTTTTACGGTGAAACAGCCGCCATTCATTGTTATATCAGTTGCTTTCTCTTCCTTGATTTCGACCATTTCCTTGTAATCAAGGGCATGCTCCTCTAATTTCTTCGCCAGTTCAGGCCCTGTAAGCCTTATGAAACCTGGGTAGTTTTCCACTATCTCCGTGAGAGTTATCACTCCGCCTATTGGAAGCTCGCTGCCATGGGAAGCGCCAAGGACAAGGGTCTTCAGATTGAGCCTGCCGGCATACATGGCT
This sequence comes from uncultured archaeon, assembly GCA_964372825.1. Classification (GTDB taxonomy): domain Archaea; phylum Aenigmatarchaeota; class Aenigmatarchaeia; order QMZP01; family QMZP01; genus JACPNN01. Next base: position 7,403 of record CAYJTA010000039.1, read on the forward strand.
GCCGCTAAGCCTGAACAGCCTGCTCCTGCTATAATTGTGTCATATAGCGTCTGGTTTTTGGCCATAGGATCAGCAAATAAGGTGCAGAATAGAATAAGTTATCTCTCTTTAATTATTAAATGTCCAATTTCAGGATTGTATGCAAGGAAAGTGAATAGATGGGGGATATATGGGGCTTTTAGACTTCCTATTGGGGAAAAGGGAGGCTGATATAAAGGAAGAGGTGAAGCCGGGGGCAAAAAGTATAGAGATGCATGATGTCCGGAAATTCTTTCTCGAAACCAAAGGCGCTGAAATTGAGGCGGCAAAAGGGAAGCTGCTGGAGATGCAGAAGGGGATACTGGAATATGCAAGAGGCCTGCCTGAGGCCGCTGGAAAAATCTCGTCTAAACCCGGCACGCTGCCCGCTGCCGAGATGATAAAGGAATCGCTGCTGAAACAGATAAGGGGAAGCTTTTCTTCTTTGCCAGAGCCGAATGCTGGAACGCTTGCGGATATTGAATCTTTCCACAAAACGATCTCACAGAAACTGGGCGCGAGCATGACGCACAAGCAGGCCTATGTGATATCCAATTACTATTCGGAAGAGGCAGAAGCGTTCATGGAAAGGGTGAAGATAATGCAGCAGAGGCTCGAGGAGTACAGGAAGTTTGCGGAAGATGCTACTGTGCTGCATGCTGTTGAGGAGGTGGGGAAAGTGATGGAAAAATACAATTCTTTTGAATTGAAACTCAGGGATTCTGATTCGAATGTTGAGTGGATAAAAAGAGAGATGGAGAAACTGCAATCGGATCTGAAGGGGATAGAAAAGGTAGTGGAGGATCTTGGCAGGCATGAGGGTTGGAAAAGGATCGAGTCTCTGGAAGAATCTCTGGGGAGGCTCGGGGAAGAGGAGGAAAGGGAAATACTGAATGCAAGGTCCCGTGTGTCTGAAAGGAGGAAGCAGCTGAAGGGCCTCTGGCACAATCTGGACAGCGGCAGGCTTGTTTCCAAGGAATTTTCAACAGCCTTCAGGAATATGATAGAGGCGCCGGGAGGAATTGAAGAGATAGTGCTGA
>CAYJTA010000040.1:0-8425 GCA_964372825.1 uncultured archaeon
CTCGAATCCACCTCCAGCCTCCTGCCATCCCTGACCACATCAGCCTGCGGCACGGTCAGCTTCTTCAGGGCCTCAACAGCCTTCTCGGCCTTGTATTCCTGTATGTAGCCGAAGATTGCATTAAGCACTACAATTATCAGTATGATGGCCGCATCCAGCGCCCCTTCAGGAACGAAAACGTAAGAAATCACGGCCGCTGCTATCAGAATAATTACAAGAATATTTTTGAACTGCCTGAGGAAAATCTCGAGCCTGCTTATCCTCTTCTCCTGCTTCAGCTCATTCCTGCCGTAGACGTCGAGCCTAGCTGAGGCCTCTTTTTCCGTCAGCCCTTCTACCCTTGACTTCAGCTCCTTTACAACCCTGCTCTCTTCCAGCTCGTGCCACTTCAGTTGTACGGCCATCAATTAATAATTCGGCCTGCGGCTAAATAATGCAGTGCAGGGGCGATACAAGGCTTAAAAAGCAAGAAAGAAAATATACCCCATGTATAGAATGCTGGAAACAATCAGAGACAGAGCTTACTCTCTTTTTCCCACAGTAAGAAGAATAAGGAGGCTTGAGGCTTCAGGTCTTATTGACAGGAGCAAAAGATATTGCTGCAAGTCAACATTATGGGGGCGTTGGTACATGAAATTCAAGCCCAATAGAAGAGTATAGCGGAGAAGAGATCATAGACGGACTGACAAAGATATTTGGGAAAAAGTTTTTAGTCGATATTAAACTCTATGATGGCGCAATTGGAAGAAGAATAGTTGAAGTTGGTGGACCATACTTTTCAACAGGATTTGAAACTGTATATACAAGAAGAGAAATTATGATATGGGAAAAGGAGCAGAAGCCTGAAACTGAGGCAGTCGCCCATTCCGCCTAAAACAGCCACATATTCTTCGATCAGCTATTAGCCCTTTCCAGTCCCGAAAATAATAAGGCCGGGAACCATATATAAAGTGAAACAACTAAAGAATCTGCATTTTCAGAAAGATATATAAACAGTCCTGTTATCGTTTTTCCGTTAACGCTTTTTGATTTATTTCATGGAAAAGGGTTAATCTAATGGTCAGGGCCCTTGTCGCAAAGATCCTGAGGTATGTGAAGAAGGAGACCGAAGATCAACGGACAACCGGAATGCTCTTATCAACAGGCTATCTCATCCAGAACAAAACCATCCCCATAGCGATCAGCGAAACAGCGTAGTAGCCGGCATTTATCCAGTACAGCTTCATCGGTTTTCCTGAATAAAGGAAATCATTGGCTATTGTGGTGGCTACAAATCCTAGCCACGCCATGAAAGCGATCTGCATGGCCTCTATAGTCAGCCTTGCCTTGAAAATCTCGATGAACATGGCCAGCACATAGGCCATCACGAACCCCATGATGAAGCTTGCAGAATATGTCTTCCACATGCCTTTCTTCGCCTGTTTCAGTTCCCTCTCGCTTCTGCCTGATAGTTCCATCCATTCCTTTCCGAAAAGCAGGGGAGAATACCACAGCATGCCTATGGCCATGTTGAGCAAAGCTGCCAGGACAACCGCAAATAAATCTACAACAATCTGCTGCATCTTTTATCACCTTTTATCTTGCTGTTACTATTGACATGGGCATGCTGGTCATTAATTGAATTATGGCCTCTAATAGCGTGCTGCAACCTCTTCCCAGTTGACCACATTCCACCATGCGGCTATGTAATCGGCCCTTCTGTTCTGGTACTTGAGGTAGTAGGCATGCTCCCAGACGTCCAGGCCAAGGATCGGGTTTTTCCCTTCCATAAGCGGGCTGTCCTGGTTTGGAGTGGTTGTTATTGCCAGCTTCCCGTCCAGTGGTATCAGCCATACCCATCCTGAGCCGAATCTCCCTAAGCCGGCCTTGGCAAACTGTTCTTTAAAAGAATTGAAACTGCCGAAAGAAGAATTGATAGCCTCAGCTAGTTTTCCGCTTGGTTCTCCTCCCCCGTCTGGCCCCATTATCTTCCAGAACAGGGAGTGGTTGGCATGGCCGCCTCCATTGTTTATCACGGCCTGCCTGATATTTTCGGGCACTTTTTTAATTTCCTTCAAAAGCTGTTCCACAGAAAATTTTTGAAGCTCAGTCTGTCCTTCCAAAGCGGCATTCAGATTATTCGCATAACCAGCATGATGCTTGCCATGGTGTATCTGCATCGTCTGGGTGTCTATGTGCGGCTCAAGGGCGCTGAAGTCATACGGCAATGGCGGCAGCTCGTGCTTTTTGGGTTCCATAATAAGGTCAGAGTCTAATTGGATTTCTGCTATATATAGCTTTCCATTTTGATAGTTGTTCCTGTTTCAGGACAAAAAATTCAAGAAGCTTTCCCCCAGTATCACAACACCCAGCAGGACGCTTGCAATGCCTGCAAAGCCGTGCAGCCCCTTGAGCAAAGCGTCCGCTTTTGCAGCCTCTTCAGCCTTCCTGAAGGCGAAGGCTATTATCATGCTTGCAGCTGACATGCCGAATACTGTGCCTATCCCGAAAACAAGTATGAACAGCACGGCCTGAACAGAAGAGCTTATCGTCGGCAAAAGGAGAAGCATGACAGCAGCGCTGCCGGCCATGCCATGCACCATGCCTATCAGCAGACTTTTGTGGCCGTGCCTGTGGCCTTTATCCTCTTTATGCGCATGGAGATGGAAATGTTTCTGGCTTCCGTGGGAATGGGCATGGAGATGGATTTTTCCCTTTCTGATTTCATTGAGCACTCCTATACCTAAATAAACCAGCATGATTCCTACTATGCCTTCCAGAATCAATGCAAGACTCCCAGAAACAGAAAAATTAAGAAATATGACAGCATGGCCTACAACCAGTATGGAGGCAGTGTGCCCCACCCCCCAGAGGGCCCCTGTAAGCAGGCTGTCCTTCATGCTTCTCGCCTGCCTAGAAATGGTCGAGACTGCCGCTAGGTGGTCTGCTTCAATGGAATGCCTCATGCCCATGACGAGGCCGAGGGAAAGAACAGTGAGGAAAGTTTGCATGCTGGTAATAGTTGAAGTGATAACTAAAAAACCCTCGCTATTTTTTGTACTCAAAAGCTATAACGGTAGCAGAAAGGGCAGGATTTTCCTCTATAACTCTTCCGTTTACTGTCGCCGATATTGTGCCTGCCTCCATGATTATCTTGTGCCTTAACTCGCCTTTTGATGCAAAGCCTTGCTGATCTTCCAGAAATTCATCAACAAGATGACGAATTCTGTCATATTTTGTTGGTCTCACGCCAGATAATTGTTCGCATACATCTGTAGCATACTGCAAAGCTTCAGACCCCGCAATTCCAGTTCTTCCATCGGGCCAGCGATGCGTCTTATCAGCCCAATATTCTTCTTTGTCCCCACTAAAACTCTGCCTATGTGCAGGCAAATATTGTACATGAATTCGTATGTCATGCGAATTTATTAGAATCTTGCCGGCCCTCTCGTATGTTATATCCTCTTCTCCAATACTTCTCCATTCTGGCTCCGACATATAGATAATATATGCGGAAGTTATTTATTCTTAATATTTCTCAGCAGTTTAATCTTCCTCCTGCCGTCCTTCGTCTTTGCCAGCCTCTGATAGAACCTGTTGGCCATGATGATCTGGGAATCGACAAGGGCCTTAACCTGCGGCTGCCAGACACGCTTTGGATTGTCCCTGACATATCTGGCCCAGAAATCCACGAAATCCTCCCTCGATTTTATTTTCATTTCAGCCTCAGCTTCCTATTCCATCTTTTTCCATTCCCTCTTTCGTCAATTCCTTGGCAGCCTGTCCTTAGGCGTCCTGCGCCCTCTTCTCGTGTCCGGGAAATAGACATAGAAAAAGCAGTCATCACACATGCCGTCATGGAGGTATTTGTTGTGGCCATTGATGGAGATGGTGGATCTCCTGCATTTGAAGATTTTGGGCGCTGTGGGATCATTTTTGATGTATTTGTTGACCATCTCTACAGTGATCTCTGTTTCTTGGCGCATATCCCTATCCTGATTTTGTTTAAGGGTTTATATTGTGGCATCGAGCTCTAACCAGAGAAATCAAGCCCTATTATCGGTAGGCTGAACTGCAGTTTATTCGCCTGTAAACACAGGAAAATATTTATACTGGCCGTCGCCATATAATATATTGTGATTATATGCAGGCTTTGGCAAAGAAATGCGACAACTGCGGGAAGAAGATTGGCGGCAAGGGCATAGGCAGGCTCGGCAAGAATTTCCATGACGATAAGTGCATGCACGAGTACGGGAAGAAGCACCCGCCGAAGAATCCGAATGTGTGCGAATTTTGTTAGAAGAGGAATATAATTTTTGAGAGGGTTCTTGATTTTGCTACAACATTATGAATTCAAAGGCAAATTCAGGCTTAAATAGAAGCATGACAACCAATTACAATGCCAGAACATTTGCAAGACCTGCAAGACCTCTCCAGAAGCGAGAGGAGAAGACTGAAGAGGGAGCAGAGAAAGGCCGAAAGGGACCTTGCTGCTGAAAAGGGAGAAGGAAAAAGAAGGCAGAAAAAGATGCTGGCTTATGGAATTTTTTTGATAGGAATCATAATAGTAGCCTATGCCGGCCTGAATCTTTTTTCAAACGCAACACCTCCTCCAGTGGGAATAGCCCCAACCCTCAGCGACCACTGGCATGCCGCATATGAGGTTGTCATCTGCGGGGAGAATCAGGAACAGTACCCCCAGACTCCGGGAGGAGTCCATACCCATGGCGACGGCCAGATACACATCCATCCCCACACCCCTCTGGAGACAGGGGAAAACGCAAATTTGAGGCTATTCTTCTTTTCAGTCAACGGCGATTTGAAATCAGATTATATCAAACTGCCTGGAGGAAAGGAATACAGGAACGAGGACAAATGCCCTGACGGGAGAGAAGGAAGTCTGAAAATTATTGTCAACGGAAAGGAAACAGAAGAGAAAGAAAAATATCCGATTAAAGACGGAGACAAGGTGAGGATAGAGTTCGGCTGAGATGATGGAATGGTCTTCATTGACCGGATATACGGAAAACTGAAGGGGAATATTTTATACAGAACGCTTGTCTTCTTTTTCATCGCAATGGGAATATATTTCAGGCCTGATATGGCTTTCTATTACATTTTGCTTCTTCTGAACATCATGGTAGCAATAGACATCATGCTGAAGATGAAATCAAAATACCACAGCATGCAGGCCTTCCTTTTCGACATAGGCACGCTTGCCGCCGGTTTGGCTGTTGCGATCTTCATAGCCCTTTTCATAGCCCCATATTCCGCTGCCGCCCTTGGCCTTGCAGGCATGTTCCTGTATTTCTTACTCATGTACTTTGACTAGAAAATATGGTCACCGGCACCGCTTCCCGCATCTTCCAGCCAAAGCATATTGAATATGGGAGGCGTATACATGCCCTTCACATAACGATTTAAGGCCGCGCCATGAATGAAATCTAATGGCATGTCTATGAAAGCGGTGGAATGGTTCAGGCGATCGGTAGTGGCTGCGGGGCTTTTTGTCTGCAGTTATTCTGCCGACATTTCGCAGACGATTCCTGCCGAAGCCCCTTCTTATCAGGCCCGCTCTTCCTATAAGCAGCTCTTCCTGAGCCAGCCCTCCAAGCCGCCTGAGAAAATAATAAGCATGGAGGCCATTAAGTTTGCAGGCCTTCCCCAGACGCTTGAAAACAGGAAAAGGCTGGCCGTGGTCGATCTTTATAGGGATTTGTTCGCAGGAGTATCGCATGGAGAGTATACGTCCTACATACCTGAGGTAGCCCTTGAAAACGAGGAAGTGATAAGGGTTGACATAGGGAAGCATATGGCAGAAAACAATTGCTATGGCCTGCTGGGCACCAGCCGCTTTGTCTCATGCGCCAACGGCAGCGTTGCCGATGCCATAGATGAGGCCGTTGATGCCATGCCAGATATAATTTCACTCTCCATCGGCATATCATGGGGATCAATGCTGCCTGTGCTGGGAAAGAAAGGATGCGTGGTCAACGATACGGAATATAACATCGGGAAAATCGGGCTGAGCGTACAGAGGGGAATGGAAAAGGGGATCGTTTTTGTCGCGTCAGCAGGAAACGAATACTCTGCCTCACATCTCGCCTACCCTGCATGCATTGATGGCGTCTTCAGTTCCGGAGCGCTGAAGAAAGAGGATGATGAATGGAAAATAGCCCCTTTCAGCAACAGGGAGGGGAAGACATACTTTTCCCCCCAGGCCTACAACGATATCGGAGGCACATCTTTTTCAGGCCCGGTCCTTGCAAGCCTGATAGCAGTGGCCCTTGACGATGAAAACTGCGCCTCTATCCCCCTGGAAGAGATTTTGGAATCGACAGGAAAGGGGATTGTGGAGAATGGCAGCTATTACAGGATACCGACAGCAGGCGAGATTAAAGGCATATGCGGACTGAAGGCCAAGTCCAGTTCCCATTAGCTCCCCAGCAAATGCGGATAATTAGCAATATTAATAATACAGGCCAAGTAGAATCATGGCGCTTTCCAAAAGCATAGTTATGGGAAGGAATATTTTCATTTCCCTCCTTGTTCTTTCACTGGCATCAGGCATGGCATATGCTGTCGGCCAGGGAGGCGGCGGTGGAGACAGTGGCGGTTCAGTTGGCAGCTCAGTCGGCAGCTCAACAGGATCTTCAGGAAGCCCTTTCACCCTGAAAGCATGCAGGGATGACGGAAGCGTGTCATTTATAGCTGGCAACTTGCCGCAGCCTGTCAAGGCAAGGAATATAGCGGCCAATGAGACATTTGAGGTGCCTGGAACTTATGAGCCTTATGTGTTCGATTCTGATGAAGCTATATTCAACAAAGAGGGCAATTACGAAATAGTGGGGGTCAGGGACAGCCAGTTCAGGTGCCCGGGTTTGGTCTTCAGCTGCAAGCTTGCCTCAGTAGAGACCAAAGCCTGCGCAATAAAGAATGATAGCGTTGAAGTATCTTTCATCACAAAAAATATAACAAGCGCAGATAATTTTGAATTCAGATTCAGGACAAAAAACAAAATACTCACATATGCCAAGAGCACCTATTCCTCAGAGCTGAAAGGCCTTGCAGTAAACAAGGCAGGCAGCACCTATTCGCTTTCTGTTCCTTCACGAGAAAAGATAACGGCCTTTGAGGTTGTGTACAATACTTGCATGGCAGGAAAATACAAGGTATCATCATCAATTACATGCACTGAAGGCCCAAAAATTGAGCAGCAAAAGCCTGCAGAAGAGGAGTTCCAGTGCTCTTCTTTGCCGGATCTGAAAGAAAGGGTAAAATGCAGGCTTTCTTTGTCAAAGGAAGAGGCATATGAGCAGGAAAAACTCCTTTACCTTCCAGAAGAGTGCAGGGCATTGGAGGGCAATAGAAGAATGAATTGCATTGTGGTATACAGGTCCGTCCAGAAGTGCTGGAAGCTTGAGGCAGGGAATGAAAGGGTTGAATGTGTAAGGAAGCAGCTCTATTTCAAAGGGATAAAGGAAGAAAATGCTTTCTGCAGGCAAAAAACAGGGGAGGAAAAGAACAGATGCAAAAAAGAGCTTTTAGAGAAGACATTTGCAGTCATAAAGTTCAGGATATATGACCTGGAAGAGAGAGCAGAGGAGATGATGGAAAAGGGCTTGGACAAGGAGCTTGTTGCTGATTTTGTCGCGAAGGCAGAGTCTATGAAGATCATGTTTAACAATGTCCCTACAATTGCAGAAAAAAGAGCGATAATAATGGATGTCAGGAACTTATGGAAGGATTTCATAAGGAAGGCAAAGGAGAGCGGTTGGAATGGATAGGATAGCTTTTGGCCTTATCATAGCAGTAATCTTTATTTCAGGCTGCGTCCAGCAGGAGCAGAGGCAGACAGATCCAGCCAAAAATATTGAAACTCCTGCCGCAGACGTGGCAAACAAATCAGCACAAGAAAATGATTTCCTTAACGACTCCCTGAAAGAGCTTGACGAACTTAATGATCTGGAAGGCGAACTGGATATTGTATATAAATAGAGTTGAATGCCGCCCTTCAGAAATGTCCGAACATTGTCATTGGATACCCTCCTCTCACTCTCTTTCTAATCTCTGAAATCAATCGCATATCCCTGTCTATGAGCCTTTCATAGCGAGCTCCGCGGTAAAGATGGAAGGTTGCCACGCGATCTCTCTTCCCTTCCCTGTGCAGCCTCCTGTAATAGTCTTTCAGCCTTTCATCGTGGGACAGCCGAGTATGGTAGAATAGGTTGCCATGTGCTCGTATCTGCCTCCTGCCATTTCCTTCAGGGCCTTTATGAGCGTGCTGCCTATGGAGAGATTCCTGTAAGGCCGGTCTACGACTATGGAAATGGCCGGCAGGCTGTTCCCTTTCGGATCGCTATTGTATCCTGCCATTTCGTCTCAGTCATCAGGGACATCCGCATATGACTTCAGCCTTTTCGGGATTGAATTTATCTTGCCGGCC
>CAYJTA010000041.1:0-8314 GCA_964372825.1 uncultured archaeon
GGGGTATGTCAGCATCCAGCTGCATGGCCGCTGCTCCCCTTGTAAGCGTATAATTGAGCTTCCTCATGATGGTGGCAAGCTCGTCAGCCCTGGCAACATGGTACAGGCCTGAAGTGACCCCGACCTTGAAGCCGCCTTTCTTCTCCTTCCCATTCTTCTCGAACTCCCCGTGGCTGGTGTGATGGCTGTCATAAATCCTGCCGAGGAAAGGGATTTCCATATTAATAATTGGCTGCAGTGGCTTATCTGTTTTGCCCCCTCTTTTGCCCTTTAGGAGCATGAACCGCTTTTCAGATATGCAGCAAATAAACGTTTTCTGCAGTTGCGGCGGGCATATACTTTACTCGTTTATCCATTGCAATATTTTTTCTGGTGCGTCTATATTAGTTTTGTCACAAATTCGAATCCCTTGCTTTCTTGCCTCTTCTATCATAGATTGATCCGATGTAAATAGGATAAAATCTGCTTTTGGATATTTAGAAATGACATGCTGATAAAATCTGATGCCATTTGGCGAGTCGAAGCCGCCTGACATATGAGGAAAATTCCCATCGACTGACATCCTCCCCCACCCTAAAGGGTGGGGGTCCTTTGATGAACTTGCTTAACGCAGCCTGTCGTATCCAGTGCCTCTTCTGGCAGCGCTTGATGTAGCATTTCATTGTGACAACGGCGATGATCACTGCGCTCCCTAGTTCATTGTTTGTGGTCCAGAATTAATTATCTCCGAGCTAAAGCTGGGAGGGTTCTTTAATTTCTAAAGGCCTGCCCCACATGATGCTGCCGCCTTCGCCCACATTGAAGACAGATGGGGTCTTTGTGGCCAATATGGACTGCACCATGCCTATCACTTCAAGGTTGCCGAAAGCCGGATCTATAGAAGTAGTGATTTTCGTGTCGCCGGGATAGCCGTAGCCTTTCATGCGCTTCCCTTTGAATTTGGCATGTGGAAATAAAAACTGTGGCATCCCAAAATAAGTTCCTCTTTCTGGCTTCGTGAAAAAGATTGAAGAATTACTGATTTCTGGTTTTCTATGAAACTCGAAACATTGTACAGCGGCATATAAAAGTCTGTTGCCAGCATATTTGAGCAAGCTTAATGGGACGGGAAGTTAATTCAGGATACTACATTTGGGAATAAAACCATTTTGAATTCAATAGGAAAGACTCTGGTCTTTTATGAAATAGGAATTGAAAGTATACTGCTCCGATGATTCAGAATATCATTTGGGCACATTCATTCCGTTCAGTATCCGCCCGATGATCTTGTCATATTCATAACCGATATCCCTCGTAAACATCTTGCTAACCCTCTCCTCGAAGACAGCCTCATAGGGGCCGTATTTGACAAAAAGGTGGACAAAGCTGTCCAGCCTGTCATAGAGCCATTTGAACCTCTCGCTGACAAAATCGCCTCTCTCGTCCAGTTTCTTTCCCCACTCCTTCCTCTGCCTCGCAAGGGTAAGCTTTTCCCAGAACTTCTCGGGGTCAGGCTCCTTGGGGAACATCTCGTCTATAGCCTTGTGGATGTCCTCTTCAGACTCCTTTGTCCCGACAAGCTCGCTTATGTACCTCTCAAGGGCCTTTTCCTTTGCATAGAGCTCAAGCACATGCAGCAGGAGAACGTTCTGGCTGATTATCCAGCCCTTGACAGTGAACATGGGGTTGTCTGTCTCTATCCCTTTCGGGGGAGGCGTCTTTATGAGGCCCAGCAGGAAGTCTATGTCGAAGAAGCTGTAGTACAATGCGTCCCCTGCAAACTCCTTTCCCGGTCTTATAGGATGCGCAAATCCCTTCTTCTCCTTAAGTATTTTCCTGACTTCCTCATCTGTTATCGTCACATTGTATCTTGCCTCTATCTTCTTCTTCCATTCCCTGACAAAATCGTCATAAGGGTCCATGATATAGTCGCCTTCCGCCTCCATCCTCGCCTCATGCTTGTGGAACTCAGGCGGCCTCAAGGGCTTCCACACCCACAGCTTCACCCCAAGGTATGCATTGCCCTGCCCCATTCCTGGGACATAGGTGACATCCTCTGTCAGATCGTGCATGCCACCCGGCCTTTCCAGCCCCTCCTTCAGCATCTTGAACCTTATCACATACGGCTTCAGCCATTCCCTGTACTCCTCTATGGACTTCTTCCTCGCGTTGGCAAGGGTCTGTATCCTGATATACCTGTCCTTCAGCTCGGGGAAGAACAGGACCTGCCACTCCTTGAACAGCTTGTTCTTTGTCCTGAGGACAGTGGCTTCTGCCTGTGTGACGTCCAGTTCCTTCATGATTGTGCCAATGTCGTCCCAGCTCCCTTTCATCCTCACAAAATCTGTGATGATTGTCGGCCACCTCTTGGTCATGCTCATCATTGTGAACCCTTCCCCCGTGTAAGCGTCTATCCTGTCCACGAAAAGGCTCCTCAGCACATGCTCATCCCCTTTCTTCTTGGCCTCTGAGAAGTAGTCGAGCATTTCTTTATACCTCCTCGCATCATGCGCAACAAGGTCATAATCGGAAACGGCCTGGGCAGCCCCTGCCAGGCCCTGCTTTATCGTCTGCTCGATCTTGTGCTTCTGCTCTATGGTGAGGTTGTAGTATTCGAATGAAGGAGCCACTTCCATCCACTCCTCCACCTTTTTGGCATGCATGTCCCACTTGTGGAACTGGTAGGCCATGGAATAGTAGATGTTCGGCCCTCCGCCCCTCTGTGTCGTGTAGTCAAGGAACATCTCCATCTCGAAAGGCGCTGCTATCAGGGCCTTGCCGACAACCCTCTTCTTGCCCGTGGCCCATTTCTTCAGGTCATCCATGACAAGCGGTACATCGGCCATATAATATAATTGGCTGAACCCTGTTTTAACCTTTTGATGGGGCTGATAGAGGTGATGTGACTGGATATTTTTCATTTCAAGTGATTTTTAAGCTGAAAACAATAGCAGATTCATATGCCAAAATACCTTGAAACCAGGGAGACCTATCCCTGTGAGAGCGATGAAGTGATGCTCAGGCTCAGTTCCATAGAGATTCAGAACTATGCGAGGGAATATCCTGTCACGCCTGTCTTCAACGTAGGCACAGGGGGGAGCATAGTTGCGCCTCTTGTCATCCATGACGGGAGGATATACTGCGCCTCCTGCGACCATAACCTGTATGCGCTCAACATGAAGGGCGAGGAGCTGTGGAGATTTGGCACAGAAGGGCCTTTGCTGTCCTCCTTCCACGTTGACAACGAAAGAATTGTTCTTCCATCCTCTGACAGGAACATCTATTGCCTGAACCTTAAAAGGCAAGCTATTGTGGAAATTCCAGGCAAATGGTTCAGTAGCGTCAGGGCTTCTCGTTCATAATGGAAGGATATACTTCGGGTGCGAAGACAGAAGATTCTATTGCATACGCACAGATGGCAGGCTTTTGTGGGCATTTGCCACGAGAGGCCCTATAGCGAGCGACCCATGCATTCACAAAGATATAGTCTATTTCGGCTCACTGGATAAGAACCTTTACGGCCTTGACAGGGATGGAAATGAAGTCCTGAGGTTTTCAGCAAACGGTGCCGCAGGCTCTCCGGAAGTGGCAAAAGACACCATATATTTCAGTTCATCTGACGGCAACCTGTATGCGATAACATCGTATGGGAGGCTGAAATGGAAGTTTGCCACAAATGGGCCCATAAGGCTCAGGAATCCGGGAATAATAGGCAACTTTGTCTACTTCAGCTCTTCAGACAACAATCTGTATGCTCTTGACGCTGATGGAAAGTTGTTTTGGAAGCTGGAACTCAATGACTATTGCGTCTATCCTCCAATTATCTATAAAGGCACGCTTTATCTGGGCTGCTCGGACAACAACCTCTATGCAATAACGCCTGAAGGGAGGATCAAGTGGACATTTTCTGCCAATGGGATAATAGCTTCCCAGCCTGCAGCATGGAATGATGTGATTTATTTCGGCTCATGGGACTGCAGGCTGTATGCCGTAAACACGAAAGGCGAGCTTCTCTGGACATCCAAGACAAGTCTGGGAACGCCTTCCCCCATCTCCCCTTACACGCCTCCGAATGTCACATTCAGCCTGCCCAGAACAGAGGCCATGCCTGCCGATGATTTCCAGATCTACAAGCCCGCTAATCAGAGCGTCTTTGAAATAGACGAAGGCTCGACTTATGTGACAAAATCGGCATATGTGTCGAAGAGCCTATACACCGGAGGAAAAAGAAAGTATAGATAGCTTCTCAATGTGAGGCCAGAGTGCCAGGAATTCAGCCTGAAATAAGCAGATATGGACATTCTGTCTCTGGCGGTCAATGAGCGTATTTTATTGGTATTTGGCGAATTCTTCCTCGTCTATCTTCGCCTGTTCCAGAACGCCTTTAAGAGTGCCTAATTTCAATTCCTTATGCATAGGAACAACACAGCCTACCTTCTTTTCTCCGGCAAACTTTATCAGAGTCATATGGCTGCCTCTTTGCCTTATGGCCGAGAAGCCGAATTTATTCACAAGTATTTTGACAACATCATATCCTGACTGCTTCCTGAGACTTGCCATGATAAGAAACCTCAAATACTGTTATCAGCGGCTTGCCTTCTTCTGCAAGCGGGAATTCCTCAAGATATAGTTCTGTTGCTTCCTTGAGGTTTTTCACAGCCTCCTCTATTGTGATTCCCTGGCTTACTGTGCCTACTTCTGGGCATTTGGCTATGTACATGTCCTCTTCCTTGAATATGATTGCTGTAAGTGTTTTCATAATGAAGTAATGGCCTGGAGGTTTATAAAGGCTGCCAGCATATGTGAGCAAGAGCCTTTATGCAGTAAAAGGAAGGAAATAAAAATAGACTGAAAAATAGCTCTATCCAAGGAATAGCAGCCCTATCCCGGCAAGCAGGAATATTATCCCAAGTATTATGCCTCCGGCAGTGAAGCCTCCTTCTGTCGGCTGGTGTTCAGTCACGAAGGGGAAGAAGAACACGAGATAGGCGCCTATCAGTACGAGGATTGCCCCTGCAATCATGCCAAGCGTCCCGAAAAGCACCATACATATTATTCCCAAAATAAGAATAAATAGGCTTCCTTTTCCTTCAAAATCAGGTTTTTATCCCAAGGGAGACAATATTTATCTATGGTCTTTGCCAGAACGAAGATGGTGCTTGAGGACAAATGCTTCGAAGAAGACCCGGGGACAATAGAGATAAGGTTTGTAGGGCCCGGCGTGACCAAGCTCTACAGGAAGATGCACGAGCTCATGGTTTCCGTATTCAGCGTGCCGCTTTCTGAAATTCAGGAGACAAGGTACGAGTGGGGGGTTGCGAAGGACAAGAACAAGTTCAGGATGAGATGGTGGCTCCACAAGGATCTGGATATCAACAGCTACCTGTACATAAGGTTCGACCTCAACGGCGAGGGGACAGACGAGAAAGGCAACTGCTGGGTAGTGATCAAAGGCTGGCTGAGGACTGAATACCCGCAAGATACCGTATGGCAGCGCTCCCTGCCCTATGAGATGATAAGGACTTTCTGGCACAGGATCTTTTACAGGCAAAAAAGGGAGGAATATATTGAGGAGTGCAGGCACACCATGATCCTCTATGAAAAGGAAATAAAGAAGTACATGGAGGAGCTGAGAAAAGGGATAGCCGAAGAGCCTGAAAGACGTGCACCTGCTTGATATGAAAGGTGAATATCTTAATTGACGACGAATATGGCAGAAAGCAGAATCTCGGAATTCATAGAAAAGAGGAAGACCGGCATACTTATAACCGATGACTGCCTTGTCCCTGAAAAGCAGATCGTCCTGAGATATACGGGTGCTGATCCTTTCAAGGTTGCGAAGAAGATAACTGAAAGCATTAGGCCCTTTTTCCATGTCAGCAAGGCTGGCTGGAACTGGTACAGGCTGAACTGGGACGCATCAGACGACCCTATCAATTTCTTCAGCAGATGGTGGGTAGCGAAGAAATACAGCCACTTCAGCAGGATGGTGATAGAGATAAAGGTGCAGGGCACTGTGTCGAAGACCACCAATGAGGGCCAGTTTACGATGAGCATTACTGCGAGAGTGAGAACGGACTGGGACGGCCTCGGCTTCTGGCCCTTCACAAAAGCTGCGTGGGAGATCTATTCCTACCTGTTCTACAACAAATCCAGAATGACATTCATCCAGAACTGCAGGGGCAGCATAAACGAATTCGTCAATGAGATGAAGAGGATATACAGCCTGGAGACCGGGCCCCAAGTGAGCGTGGCTGTCGGGTAGAATGAGGCTGATTCTGTGGAAATTGTTTTTAGACAGTCATTTGGGAAATTATACCTCTCTTCTCATCCTTTCATAGTCTTCCCTGCTCAACTTGATCTGTTTCAGCATCTCTCTTAGAAGTCCTGTGCCTAAATCCTCATTGCCGTGTACGGGTACTGCCGTTCTCCTTCCGTCAGGATGTATATACCTCACATGGGTTTCCCTTTTGGTGTACTCTCTGAAACCTCAGCTTTTCAAGCATTTTGCACATCTCTTTGCCAGAAATTGGGATAAGCCTTGTCATGCCGGGATGCTGACCTTTTGAACTCCGACAAATTTAAGCGGTATATAAGTGTCAGGCTCGGCCTCCAGGCACACTTCTATGGCTTCTTTAATCCTTTCAAGAACCTCTGGAATTGTCCGACCCTGCGTATAGCAGCCGACAATGCCAGGAACCTTTGCAATATACATGCCGTCCTCATCCTGCTCTATCAACACTGTGAAATCCAAGGCATGCTGGTTCATAATTAGAATTCATGTGAAATAGTATTTAACCCTTTTCCATGAAATAAATCAAAAAGCGTTAACGGAAAAACGATAACAGGACTGTTTATATATCTTTCTGAAAATGCAGATTCTTTAGTTGTTTCACTTTAAATGTATGATTCAGGATTGTTTGCATCTGCACATGCTTTTTATGGATTCCTAAAAACCTCAGCTGCCTATCAGTATCCCTTCCTCTTCCTGACATACTCCTTCGAGCTTCCGGCATACTGTGTATTGAAACTGCCGTAGAGGCTTTTCTCGAAATCGATATCAGACTGCTTTTGGGTTTTGTAGAGCTCAATATCATCTGTTCTCCATGATTCGAGGTTGGGTTTGGAATACTTGACAAGAGGCTCACCGGGCGATGAAAGTTTTGTGGGCGTGCCTATGCTGGTTGCAAATCTCCAGAGCTCTTCGCCTTTCAGATTCAGGCAGTAGAAATTGCAGTCCCAGCTGCCGAAAAAGATTCTGCCGTTGTGGATTGCAGGGGTTGTGACTATCGGTCCGTTTGTCGGAAACTTCCATATCAGCCTGCCATCCTTCACTGCATAGAAATTGTGGTCGTTGGATCCGAAATAAGCCGCATTTTCGTGCACCAGCGGCACTGTAGGAACCCTGTCTTGTGTGGCAAACCTCCAGATAAGTCTGCCCTTTGTGTCGACACAATACATATTGGTGTCATTTGAGCCGAAATACACCCTGTTGTTGCTGACAGCAGGATGCTTGGAGGGGATCCTGTCTTTGGTGGCAAACTTCCATACAAGCTTGCCTTCTGTTGTAAGGCAGTAAAGGTTGTGGTCAGCTGAAGAAGCGAATACAAGGCCATTGCTTGTCTTTGTTGAGAACATAGGTCCATTGCCATGAAAGTTCCATGCAAGTTTCCCATCCAAGGTCACAGCGTAAAGATTGCCGTCGCATGAGCCGAAGAATATGGTATCATTGCCGATGGAAGGGTTGGACGCTATAGGGCCGTTTGTCGCAAAATCCCATATTTTCCTGCCATCCAGCGACACTGCATAGAATTTCCTGTCCTCGCTGCCGAAAAAGATGGTTTCATTGCAGATGATGGGGTTGGTGATTATCTTTCCTGATGTATCGAACTTCCACAGCAGTTTTCCTTCAAGATTCAGGGCATAAAAGCTGTGGTCCAGGCAGCCAAAATATATGGAATCCCTGAAAACGAGGGGCGATGAATAGACGCCCCCATTTGTCCCGAACTTCCATGCGAGCTGGCCTTCTGTAGTGAGCGCATAGAGGGTGTTGTCCTGCGCCCCGAAGTAGATAATGCCCCTGTGCACTGCCGGGCTCGAGCCTATGCTCCCTCCTCCATCAAAGTGAAACATTGGGACGTCATGAAGCAGTGCCGTTTCCCTTATGTCTATCATCATGAGGTTCTGGACCAGGTCGCCTGACAAGGCCCTGCCTGGCAGGGAGATGTCCTCGCGGGAAATATATGGCATAGACTATATTTTCCTGTAAGGTTAAAAACAAGGTAATTCATAACATCTAGAGACCAATAATATAAAATAAATGGATACATGGAAG
>CAYJTA010000042.1:0-8314 GCA_964372825.1 uncultured archaeon
TTCTCTTATGACAATGACATCTATTTTTCTTTCCTTCCTTTCCCTATTGCCTCTGGTAGCAAGAATCTTCAGAAAACCCTTCGCTTTCAACACTTTTCCCGCATCAGGGAGAAGCACAATTTTTTCTATATTATCATCTTCTTTTATCTGTTCACTCCTGCTGAACAGCGTGTCATCGAGATCAAAAATAACGAGCCTCATCCCATACCTCCTGCTATCTCCACAATGCATTCCGCCAGCCTTTTGCTGTCATGGGCTGTGCCATCCGAGACATCCTTTTCAATTAATTTTATCCCAAAGCTTTCGAGATTTTCCCTATCAACACGCACGCGATTCCCACCTTTCCCAGAGCTGTCGCATATGACATAGTCAGGTTTGCATCCCATATACTTAGCTATCTCCTCCACATGCCTGCTTGCGGCATATCCAAAAGTCTCGCTTTTCTTCTCCAGAATATTGCACACATACACCCTTTTCGCCTTGCTTTCTCTGACAGCTTCCTTGAAACCATCTACGAGCATGTTCGGTATCACTGATGTATAAAGGTCTCCGGGACCTATAACCAGCATATCAGCATCCTTTAGCGCTTCTGCGGCCTTAGGGAACATCTTAGCCTTTGGATCAAGAAAGATTTCCCTGATTTTCAGCATTTCCCTGTTTTCCGGCTTGTCTATATTTGCCTCTCCTCTTATCACATTTCCATTTTCCAATTTTGCGCATAATGTAGCCGCATCAAGAGAAATAGGCAGTATCCTCCCTTTCACTGAAAACAATCTGGATGCAGCTTCAACAGCTTTGTCCACACTTCCAAAGTATTTTATCAGCGATGCAAGCAGGATATTGCCTATGGCATGACCCTTCAAGTTTCCTTTTCCAAATCTTTCTTCCAGCCAAACAGCGTCCAACGGAGAAAGAGATGCAATGCAGCGCCTCAGGTCCCCTACTGCCATTATCCCAAGCTCCTCTCTCAATCTGCCAGAGCTTCCTCCACTGTCGAAGACAGTCACAATGACAGACATATCTACGTCAAACTCCCTGAGACCCTCGAGCAGCCTTGAGAGGCCTTTCCCGCCTCCAACAGCCGTTATTTTCATTATATTCTCCTTGTAGTTATTCCGCTATTTTGAAAATCAGAGGACAGTCACAGACTTTGCAAGGTTGCGGGAATAGTCTATATCCATGCCTCTCTCCAGGCCAAGATGGTAGGCCAGCATCTGGACCGGTATGATGTTTACTATCGGCGAAGTATTGCCTACATCCGGCACTTTCAGCCAGTAATCGAAAATATCATGCTTCTCAGGAGAGACGCCTATTATATACCCTCCCCTTGCTTTAACCTCCGCCACATTGTTCAGTATGTCAGCCTTTGTCTCGTCATTGGCCACAAAAGCTATGCATGGCACGCCATCTGATATCAAAGCCAGTGAATAGTGCTTGAGTTCCCCGCCTGCAAAGCCCTCAGCATGTATGCAGCTGACTTCTGTGATTTTGATAGCAGCTTCAAGAGCCACGGGATAATTCAGTCCCCTGCCTATTATGTATATGTGATCCTTCCTGCCTATTTTCTTCGCAAGCCTTTTTATGTGGGCCTCATACCTCGGATTCAGCATGTCATTAACTTCTGACGCCGTATCTATGAGCAGCCTTTTCCCCTCCTCCAGCTTTCCTGCACAGGCATATGCCAGAAGGAAAACGATGGCAAGCTGGCCTGTGGTTGCCTTTGTGCTCGCAACAGCCTTTTCTATCCCTGAGTTGACAAGGAAACTATGGTCGGATGTCCTGTCCAGGGTCGAGCCTTTGACATTGATTATTGAGACAACCTTTACCCCTTTCTTTTTGGCTACTTCAACGGCTTTCATCACATCAGCAGTCTCACCGCTCTGCGAGATTGGTATGAGAAGGGTCTTGGATGTGAGGAAATGCTCATAACTCGGGAATTCAGAGGCAAGAACGAAATTGACATGCTTCTTGGCTATTTTCGAGAAGATATATTCACCCATCAATCCCACCCTTCCTGCAGTTCCTGCCCCGATAAAGAAGACGCCGAATGCCTTATTTATTTCATCTGCAAGCCTCCTTATATCGCCTTCATCCTGGTTTATTGCCCCGAAAAGCGTGTCCTTCTGCTCCATTATTTCCTTGATGAGGAAGTGCTCATAGTCGCCCTTTTCAGCCTGTTTCATATCCAATTCTATCTCTACAATCCTTTTTTCCACGCTCTTCTGGCTGTCTATGTCGAAAAAATGTATGCCGTTGTTTATGATCACCATCTGGCCATCGTCTATATACATCACTTTCTTCGTGTGTTCAAGAAAGGCAGGTATGTCGCTCGCTATGAAATATTCCCCTTCTCCCACGCCCATAATAAGAGGGGAGCCTTTCCTGGCTCCAGCAATTACGCCCTCATCCCCGAACAATGCAACAAAGGCATTCCTCCCCTCCAATCCCTTCGCAACGCTTATCATGGCCTTTTCTATGCCTAAATGCATGCTCTCCTCAAGAAGATGGGCTATGGTTTCTGTGTCTGTTTCGCTCTGGAATGCATGGCCTTTTGCTTTCAGCCGTTCCCTGATTTTTTCATAGTTTTCTATTATGCCGTTATGCACAACAGCGATGCTTTTGGTGCAATCTGTGTGAGGATGAGCATTCTCCTTAGTAACCTTCCCTGTCGTTGCCCATCTGGTATGGGCTATGCCTATATTGCCGGGCATCTCATGCAAAGATTGTCTTCTGTTTACCTCTTCAACCTTTCCTATATCCTTTCTTATCGCCAGAATTTTCCCACTGCTTGTACACATGCCTACAGAATCATATCCCCTGTATTCCAGATTCCTGAGGGCTTGAAGAAGGATATTTCCAGCGCTTCTTTCTCCCCAGTAGCCGACTATACCGCACATACAATTAGCTACTCATGTCAGATATAAACGCTTTATTATGAAAACAATTGAACGTCAGTTCCCGGTACAGCCGGATTTCGGGAAAGGTTTATAAACTATATTGTCAATTTTTTGACAATATTATAGCCAAAACTACAGTATGTCCGGAACATATGCCATGAGGGTTAACGGAAGCAAGGCCATTCTACTGCCTTCCAAGCTTGTCAGAAGCGCAGAGGAGCTGAAGGCTCTATCTAGCCCAGAGGCTATAAGAATATTCAAGGAGTACAGCGCACCCTCCTGCCCGATAGATATTGCAGAGAAGCTGTCGATCCATGAGCAGAAGGTCTATTACCATACCAAGCGCTTTAGAAAACTGGGTTTTTTAAGGGAAGTCAAGGCTGAGCAGAGGCACGGAACAGTTGCGAGATTTTATCAGTCAGAACGAGAAGCATTCACTTTGATCCTCGGCCACGAGAAAAAAACAATATCCTTAAGGAACCCCCTCTTCTCCACATTCCTTGAACCTTTCATTATAAGAGACGAAATGAACTCAACAATCGTTGTCGGTTCTCCTGACCCCCACGGGCCTTTCAACCTGAGGGCAAGCGACGGCTGCTGTGCCATTGATCTGGCTTTATTCCTAGGCTCCTTTCTAAACAAAGCAGAGAAGCCAAACTACAAGCTTGACGTTGAGATGAGGAATAACGATATGGCAAATAACCTTATCCTGATAGGGGGCCCAAGCGTCAATATGGCGACAAGAAAGGTGAACAAATTTCTGCCTGTATCTATTGAAACAAAAGGCCAGCCTGCCATTCATTCTAAGATAACAGGGAAGATGTACGCTGATGATGAGGACGGCATGGTTGTTGTGGCATCGAATCCCTTTTCCAGCAAACACAGGATAATGATTATGGCCGGGAAAAGATTTCAGGGTACAAGAGCCGCTGTTATAACTGTGGTTAAGGGCCTTGACAGGCTTTTCGAAGGCAGGAAATCAACCGATTCCCTGATCTATAAGATAGTGAAAGGAAAGGATTCAGATGGAAACGGAACAATAGACTCTTTTGATGTATTAGAATAGTTTTAAATTATTATAGAATTTAAATCAGCAATTAAAATACTTTTGAAACAATTTTCATTATTTATAATCTCATATGAGTTAAAAAAGAGTCAATTTTCTGGACACTTTTTTCATGCGGAAACTGTTTCATTGCAGGCATAAATATATGATATCCGTATTATTAGGTATTAGTCCATGTTAGTTGGACGCTTTGAATAAAGGAGGGACACTAAAACTATGCAAATTAGAAAGCTATTAGCAGGAAGTTTAGCTGCCATAGCAGCTGGAGCGACAATACTAGTAGCAGCCCAGACAGTCCCCTCTCTTGGCGACTTCGTCAGGACAGAGGGCGGCAAGCTTACTTCACCAATGGTAGTAATCGGTGGTAGCGATGCATCTCTCGTAGGACCTCAATTCGCCTACGATGTAGTAGGTGCATCAGACATAGCCGCTGCAGTAGCAGGCTATGCGACAACACCGGTTGCTTTGCCAGGGGTGACAGAAGCCAGCGTGTCCGGCGGTGTCAAGGTTGACACTACCAACACAAAGATGTATCTGGGCGATGCGCTTACAAAGGCAGGTCTCAGGACTACAGTAACATCAAGCGATCTGCCGACCCTGCTGAAGTCAGGCACATTCAACGACGATGCAGGCGTTGCGTACAACTACGATCAGTATGTAACTTTCAAGGCAGGAACAGTGACATTCGGAAAGAGTAATGGTGACTTTTCAGATCCCGCGCTGTACATCGACACCGGAACAAGCACATCAACACCTCTGTATGAGACAAGCATTGTCTTCAACAAGGTGCTGAACATCTCAAGCACTGATGTCATAGGAAACGACATCACGCTGTTCGGGAACAAGTACACCATAGGGAGCACCAGCGCTTTCACAGCTTCGACAAAGAAGCTTGTGCTGTTCGGAAGCTCAAACACACTGGTGCTTGCAGACGGTGACGAGAAGACAGTAGTAGTCAACAACGTAGAATACAAGGTGAAGTCTTTGGGAGCATCCTCAACCACTGTAGCTGTTATCCAAGTAGATGGAGAGAGCAAGACAGTAAATAGGGGCAGTTCCTACAAGATTGGCGGCTTGGATGTCTATGTTGACGACATCTACTACTTCGGCAAGGAGACACAGGTGAGCTCCATCAAGATAAGCGTCGGTTCCGAGAGACTTACACTGGAGAACGGCGCCTCTGTCAAGAAGGGCACATCAGAGGACACAATTGACGGAACCCTTGTAACCCTTACCGGCACAGCCGGAACAGGCGTATCCAAGATCACCGTAGCAGCGACAGCAAAGAGCTCAAGTGATGACTTCATAAAGGAAGGCAGTGCTTTCACAGACCCTGTCTGGAAGAGCTTCAAAGTAGCCTTCGGAGGCATCAACGGGGGAACCACAGAGATGATAACAGTAGACAATTCAGGTACAGCAGCTGCAATACTCAAATTCACTGACTACAGGGGCAACGAAAAGTCGTTCACATGGGCCTACACAGGCTCAGCTAGTTTTGCACCAGCTCTCAACGAGACAAGCTCAAGGAAATACCATGTTGTTGAGGGTGAGTGGATTCTGAAGAACGATTACGCTCTGATTACCCCGAGCCAGGAATCCGAGTTCGGCCACATAATAAAATACAGCACATCAAGCAGCCTAGGAAGCACCAATGCCTATGTCGAGTTCCAGGATCTGATGTCAGGCCAGACCAACAGGGTATACCTCGAGGCACCTGGCTATGACAATGCAACCTTCTACGTCGACGGCCAGCAATACTTCGTTGACTGGGAAGGCACTGGAAGCGAAAGAGTAAGGCTTTCATGGGGAACATCAGCCGGACCAAACGGCACAGTACCTCATCTATTTTCGACAGGTGCAAAGACCACACTATTCCCGCTGATAAAGACAAAGAGAGGCGGTTTTGTGACACTTGCCGAACCGGTAACCCTCACCAACGCAGTGACATATGAGCTGCCGACAAACACATCCTTCACCTATACAGCCTTAACAATGAACGCCACAGCCCAGACATTCGGAAGGGTGAGCTACAACATCACATCTGCCGATGTTCTGAGGCTTGCTGATGCAAGCTCAGGCAAGGTCGCCTTGGCAAACCCGACAGTGATGCTGTTCGAAGAGAAGCACAAAGACGCAACGGAAACTGAAGTCAAAGATGCTGTCTTTGCAACAGTGGCTGACGGCTCAGGAACCGGTGTAGACACGACAGTGACGTTCTCAGCTGATTACCTGACTGCAGGCACAAAGGTCACATCCGACAACACCCTTACAAGCGACAACAGTGTGACTGTCTACGGAGACAGGAGAGGCACTTTTGTCAAGTACGACACTGACAGCCAGGGATTGATCGAAATAACATACAATGACGACCAGGCAATAGCGTGGGTGGCGGTTGGAGCGGATCCGAAGTTCTCTACCGCAACAGAAGGCGGGGCTACAGTCAATGCAGCCATAAAGATTGACACACCAGTCGCTAAGCTCGACTCGGAGGTCAATACAGATGCTCTGACAAGCGACCTGATTCTTGTAGGCGGACCATGCGCCAACAAGCTCGTTGCCAAGCTCGCAGAGGATGCGGCTTCAGGCATACCGGCATGCGATGCATGGAACCTTCAGACAGGTCTGATAAAGCAGGTAACAAACGCCTTCGGAAGCGGCAAGAAAGCTTTGGTGGTCGCAGGAACTCAGGGAACAGATACGAGGAATCTGGCAGCCCAGGTAATGAAGGGAACGCTTTCCTTCCGGGCATAAAGCTGTAACTTAAACTTTTTTCCTTTTTCTATTTTCTTTTTCTCCCTTTTAGCGGAAGCTGTAGACAGACACATTACTGAGTGAATAGTTACTCCTGACATTGGAAACAATACACATTAGGAATATCATTTTTCCACAATCTGCTAGAAATTGTCAATAAACAAGTGGTTTATTCCCAGTTGAAGCAGAAATTTAAAACGGCCTCTCATCCCTCCTCAGCTTCATGAAACTGCTCCTTCTCCCCAGCATCGAAGACAGGTGATTGTAGAGCGTATCCATCTCCTCTTCCTTCAACCTTGCGACATTATCCGCTTCTATAAGGGGAGAAGGAAATCCATATGAAGGATGGTGGCCGGAAACGGCCAACAACATGCTCGCTATCTCCTTTGCTTTCTCCCTCTGTATGAAATCGACTTTTATCGGCCTGTCAAAGGATGATGTTTTGAGGTAAATGTAGTGCATCAGGTCCCCGAATTCAGCAAGATCCTTCAGTATTGCATGGCTTTCAGGATCCTCGCTTGTCTGCAGAGGGAGAGTAGCTTCGCCTTTTTTGAGGAAATGGAAGAGTATATTAGTATCTCTTGATTTTTCTAGCACACCATTAACTTCCCTTACCATCGGATGCGTTATTTTGGAGAAGAGTCTTTTAGAAAGCATCCTGCAGAAGCTATCGCTCCTGCTGTCTTCTATCACACCAGCCAGATTAATCTTTTCCTTCATGCAGATGCTACAAAGCTCGTTTATGCTGCCTATGAGGCTTTCGTATCTTTCGAAGACAGGAGAAGACCTTCCTGGCTTGGAAGTATAGTGAGGCATTATCTGACCATCCAAGAGCAACATATCAGGCCTAAACAGTTCGATGCTCTTTATAGAAGTCCTTATCTCATCATGCATCCTCTCTATATTCGCTATATAACTGAAATCGAGATCCGAAAGGGACTCAAAAACCTCTGGTTTCAGGGGCGGTGTTTTTGACGGGTAGTATTTTACCCCTGATATCTTCCCTTTTTTGTAGCCGAAACAGACAGCTGCTGAGCGGTAGAGTATGCAGTCAAAGCCATGGAAAGACTTCTTCAAGAGGCCCCCATCAATGGCAACAATTTTCATGTCTTCCAGATCATCTTTCTCGACCCCTATCTTCAGATTTATTTCCATTGATATGTTCCTCAGGAATTCTGATATCCTCTCCTTCCTGCTTTCTGTCTCAGCAATCCTTTCAGCAATCCTCCTTATCTTTGTTTCAAATGTTTCAGCTGTCATACGTTTTGCCCTCTGCTCTCCATTATTGTTTCACTGACTGTTTTGCAACCATTTACCCTGCCTTTTTAAATTTTCGCATGCTTACATTAAATATGAAACGATTTTTCCTGATTCCATTCATTGTTTCACTACTTCTTTCAGCCAGCACATCTCACTCTCTCTCTCTCGAATACTATGGCATTGAGGGAGATATAATGGATGACGAGAGCGTGCAGCAAGTCCTTACATTCAAGTTTTCAGAACCAATAGGTCATATTGACTACAAGCTCGATGCAGCGATATACAACCTGTCGTACCAAAGCAAGTTCACCTCCTCATGCGCTGCAGCGCCTTTGGCCCA
>CAYJTA010000043.1:0-2776 GCA_964372825.1 uncultured archaeon
CCAAAAGAAAGGGTAATGTATCCAAAGAAAGGATTTACCGATACCGAAAACTGAGGACTCAAAACCGAAAATCCGGGCAGCCCCACTACCCCTTCTTTCCAAAAGAAAGGGTAATGTATCCAAAGAAAGGATTTACAGATATCGAGATTGAAACAGAAATCAGGCAGCCATTTGTTTTTCTCTGTTGCCATGAAGGCGTCCCAACTTATTTCTTCTTCCGATGGCAAGCAAATAGAAAGCCGCAGCAGCAATCAGGATGCTGAGGATTATGAATGTTTCATCAAGCTCCCCAAAGCCTGCCGGATAATCAGTGATGATTCTCAGAGTGTCAGAGTCCTGGAGCCCTTCCCAGTCTGTTGCCCTCAGGGCGAGATTATGCTTTCCGAATTCAGACGGCGTTATTGTCAAAAGAATCACCTTTTCCTCCCTCGGATTCAGCAGCATTCTGGCCTTCCTCTTCGTGTCATCGAGGCTGTAATCAAAAATGTTTGGAGGCTCATGGAATCTCGCCAGCCTGTAGCCTCCCAGTTCAAGATCTATTTGCATAGGACAGCTCTTCAGGTTCCTTACATTGACTGCAATATCAATCGATCCTGAGCCCAGAAGAAACGCAAGATTGTGGACGGAAAAAGCAGCCAATGGATGCCTGACGGCAAAGAAGCTGTAGCCGCTTTCAGGCGAAAGGCATATGTTGAGCCTGCTGTCGCACAGCTGGCAGCTTGAGCAGTCTGAATCCTTCTGGCATGCTGCAGCATTGGGCGGCACACATACCCTGTGCACAGCATCGCATACCAGCGGGTAGGGGCAGCTTGAATTGCCAGTGCACGGGTATCCTATGGTTCCGATTATTGTTCCGTTGCCTCTCGCATAGTTCACGTTCAGTGCATTGTCCTCGGCAGAGGCATTGAATGCTATCTCATCATCGACTGTAAGGTTAGGCCTGTATCTGCATTCACTGCTGAGGCACTCGACAGAAAAGCTTGTTGAAATCCTCCCCTTCCGAACGCCAGAGATGCTTGTTTTCCTTATGCCTGAGATAGCGTCAGCACCATTCACAGCTATTTCCAGCCCCTGCGAAAGGTTTATGACGCCATTCACAATGGGCAGAGCGTTCCCATTGCCATCAAACACACGCACCCTGACTTCAGGCGGTATCGTGTCCACAGTGGTGCTGGTCATTCTCCTCGTCTCGTTCTCTGTAGGGTTTATTACAGAAGGCCACGGTTCTGTCTCCCCGTTTATGTTTGTCGCCCTCACCACGAAATGGTATGTATAGCCGTCAGCGATGCTGTAGTTGAATGCAAAGGATTTCTGGCTGGCCGGAAGGCAGGCATCTCCGCTATTGTTCAGGCTGTTCCATAGTGCAAGGTCCGAAGGCGGCTGGCTTCCCATCGGCACAGAAGCCCATTTCACGTTGTAGCAGCTAATTGCAGTCGATTTGTAATATCCATCCCATGATACCCTGAAGCCCCTTGGCTGAACCCATTCAGCGGCTCTGTTGCCTATCCATCTCGGCAGTGGGAACATGATTGAACCGTCCACGACGGTCACATTCCTTTCCGTAGAGTATGCTCCTGTATTACGCGCATAGTCAGTTGCCCTGCACCTGAAACCGTATGTGCCCGGCAGAAGGGTGCACTCAGCCTGCAGGCCTGATGCAGTGCACATGCTCGACAAAGGCTTCCAGTCATTGCTCCCTTCCTTGATATCAACTTCGATCATATCCACACCCGACAGCAAGTCAGAGGCATTCCATGAAAGGGTGAAATTCCTCGGAAGATACGGGTTCGCAATTATTCCGCACGAAGGGCCTGTGAGGTCGGCAGTTACATTCATCTCCCTCGACCATGAGACACCGAAATAGTTCCTCGCCCTGAAGGAATACGTATTCCCTTCAGTCACAGAGACAGGCAGGAACTTTCCGAAGACTGCGCTCCTTTCCCCTGTGTCCAGCCACCAGTTCCATGTGGCAGGAGAGGGGGTTACCTTGTAATCCACAATATAGCGGAATACGTCTTCTGTGGAATTCCAGATGACTTTCAGTTCCTGTGAATTCGTATAATATCCATTTCTGGCAGGCGAGTAGAATGACGGTTCTATCCTCTCTATTGACACGATGCTGACGAAGGCACCGAGGCCGCATTGCGGCAGCTTCACAGGGTTGCCCTCGAACTTCTCTATATAACCTGAAGTAAAGTTGATGTCATAATATGTTGAATTGCTCAGCCCGCATCTGATGGCACCATTCGAGTCTGTAATTTCTCTGCAGGCAACTATATTCGTGCCGTTCTTGTACACCGTGACAGTTTCGCCAGGAAGAGGATTGCCATCGCGATCCTTAATCACCACCTTAAGGAAACCTCTGGACTCATTAAGACCTGGAGTTATTGTTGCTCCAACCTTTGAAATGCTGGAATAGAAAGCATTCAGCTTGCCGTTGGCCCCGCCGCTCCCGCCTGAGCCAGCAAGGGCCGTAATCTGGGCATTGTCAAAATCCAATTTGCACGCTAAGTGGATGAGATTGCCGCCGTTGCCATTCAGTCTAGTTCCCACGGGGCTTGGAGTGCCACCTCTCAGATTGATGGAGCCATTTAGCTTGATGGTGTCGGCTGCTAGGTTCATTAAAGCAGCCCTACCACCAACAGCAGTCTTGTAATTGGTATTTTCAGTTACACTACCATTTCCTCCATATCCCAAAATTTTACCAGGTATGTCTATCAAATCAGCAACCACGCTTATCCTCCCCGCATTCCCCCCAGCCACAGTCTGCGCATAT
>CAYJTA010000043.1:2876-8293 GCA_964372825.1 uncultured archaeon
GTCTGCGCATATCCATAATACGACCCCTCAGCCGTCACAGCCTTCCCGCCCTTCGCATAAAGATTGCCTTTGATTCTTACGTCATTAGCCAATATCTTAATTTCACCTCCGCTGCTCGCAATAAAGTTTAAGTTGCCGCCTAATCCAGAACTAAAGTCAGTGCCAGATGTTGATATTGATCCACTAGGATTCAGAACAAAACTTTCAGCTGCATTGATATTTATGTCACCACCCTTTCCGCAGCCCGGCAATCCCGGACAACTTGCAGTATTTGCTGTCAAATTTCCTGATACCATGATGTTCTCAGCATTGATGACAATGTTACCGCCATTCTGTCCGGCAATCTGGTTTGATGTCTCTATTTTCCCACCTGCATCTATCGTCACATTTCTCCCCATGTTGATGGTAATGCCTTTTCCGCTCGTGACAAGCGCCCCTGTGCCTGCTATTCTCAGGCTGCCCGATCCCTCTATAACACTATTTTGAAGCAGGTTCTTTGCCGTGCTTACAATACAGACATCCGAAAGGCTTCCGGAATCGCACGAAAAGCCCGTGCTTTGGGCATAAGTGAGGATTGAATTTATTCCTAAAAACAAGATAGCTGCGGCTATGAACACCAGACTGTAGGCCAAGAAAGCCTTTTTCGCCATTAATATAATTGTATTGTATTACCTAATTTAATCCTCTCTTTTGAATGTCTGTGGCATCACATCTTTCCTCTTTACTGCTAATTATGAAAGTATTTATTGCTATGAGTGCGATATCCATTATGGCCGAAGACTGCCTTTTCTGCAAGATTGTTGCAGGCGAAATACCGGCAAAGAAGGTGTACGAGGATTCCGGCAGCTTTGCCTTCCTCGACATAAACCCGAGGAATCCGGGCCACACGCTTGTCATTCCAAAAGCGCATGCAGAGACCATCTTCCAGCTTGATGAAGAGGATGTGGCTTCCCTTTTTGTCGCTGTCAAAAAAGTCTCGCTGGCCGTCAAAAGCGCCATGAAGGCCGATGGTATTTCCCTGTCAAGCAGCAACGGCAAGGCAGCCGGCCAGGTTGTCAACCACATGCATGTCCATGTCATACCGAGATTCGGCAATGAGGGGCCTGTCGGCCTCGAGGGCATCCTTCCTGTCAAAAAACTGGATGACGACAGCCTCACAAAGGTCGCTGAGACCATCAGGTCAGGAATGGGCAGCCAGAGGCCTGAGACAGCAAGGCCTGCCACTGAAAAGAAATCAAAGCATTCAGAAGAGAAAAAAGACGAGGAAGCCGAGGAAGAGGATATTGATTTTGAGTTCTGATGGCATGCAGGATTTTGCCCTCATATTTTGAAATTCCAAAAACAGTTTGAGTAGGCTAAGGCAGCAAATAGCCGAAAATGCTTCATAACGGATGAAGATTTTCTGATGCCCCACATGTGCGCTAAAAAATCTCGCCTTTCTCCCTTAAAATGCGGATGGAAGCTGGTAAAAAGAGCCTACAGATCTTGCCTTTCTATTAATGATATGCGGATCGCATGGAATTCATGGCCTAAGGCATAGAAAGCAGAATAAAGAGACTTTGTATCAGGTAATAGGATTGCTGTCCGCCATCATCGAATATGGGAGGAGAAGCTTTGGAATTCATATGCCATATGCTCTCTTGTCAGCCTGTTTCACGCCAGCGCTATTGGAGCATATATAAGCAAGCCTGCCAATATTATCACTTAGGCTGGAAAAATGGAAGAGTCTGGAATAGCGCTTCTCTTGGTCTCGATCCTTGTATCTGCAGCCCTCTTCCTGTCTTCTCCGGAAAACAGCCTCACAGGCCAGGCAGCAGGCAAGCCGGCAGCATCGAATACAGCAGCGTTAAATGTCAAGTCCGTACCCTCAGGCGCAAGCGTTTATATTGACAGCAGGCCGAAGGGAACCACACCGCTCGAATTGACAGATCTGGCCCCGGGCTCGCATTCCGTCAAGGTAACAAAATCCGGATACAGGGACTTCACTACCCGTGTCTCCCTTGCAGCAGGAAAAACAAGAGAGCTGACTGCTACGCTTAAGCCATCAGCTTCGCAGCCTACGCCTACACCAACACCCACTACAACTTCAGGAGAGACAAAGCTTGTAGTCACATCAGACCCCTCAAAGGCGCAGGTTTCTGTAGATGGGGCCTACAAAGGGATGACGCCGCTGACAGCTACTGATCTGACTCCAGAAACGCACAAAATCCTTGTTGAAAAGGAAGGCTATTCCAGCTATAGCGTCTCTTTTTCTCTCGAAAAGAGGAAGACAAAATCATTGCATGCAAAACTGAAGCCTTCGGGAACCAAACCTGCAGAAGCTGCCAAAACAGGCTCCCTCAGAATAACAGTCAGGTCAGAGGGCAAGGTTCTAAATACAGCAAAAACTGAAGTTTTCGATTCTTCAGGCAAGCTCCTGTTTGCTGGCAGCACTGAATCAGGCGCAGCAGAGTTCGGCAATGTTCCTGCCGGCGAACACACAGTATATGTGACAGCTCCGGGATACGATGCAAACAAGAAAGCAGTAAAGATCGAGGCCAACAGGAAGACAGCGCTGACAATAGAGCTGAAGCCTGCCGGCAGCAAGCCAGCAGGAGTCGGAGGTTCCATGAAAATCAAAGTCACTTATGGAGGCAGGGCCATATCCAATGCCCAAGTTGAAATGGTTGACCCTTCCGGGAGGGTTCTGCTTGCCTACACAGGCGCAGCAGGGTTTATAGAATTCCTTAATGTCCCCGCAGGAGAGCACACAGTATACGTGACTGCCTCAGGATACAGCCCGGCCAAAAAAGCTTTCAGGATCGAGGCAGGAAGGAGGACAGAAGGATCTATAGCTCTGGAAAAGGAGCAGTCCAACTATCCGACGCCAACGGCATCCACTGAGCCTGCATCAAAACCAGCTGCGTTGAAGGTCACAACAATACCATCAGGCGCTGAGGTATATGTTGACGGCGCTTTGAAGGGAAAGACACCATTGGCCGTTGACGTAACACCGGGAATGCACAAGCTCATGATCACAAGATACGGCTATAAGGACTATTCAGCTATACTCAACCTAGAGGGAGGCAGAACAAAGGAACTTCACCTGCAGCTGAGACTTTCCATGGCGCCCTTCTGCGGCGACGGCGTATGCGAAACCGACAGGGAGAATACCAAAAACTGCCCGGAGGACTGCAAGGGCGGGGATGAGCCAATAAGATCAGGATTCTGCGGCAACGGCGTCTGCGATAGTGGCGAAAGCTACCTGAAATGCCCGCAGGACTGCAAGGCCCCGTCAGAAGACAAGTGCGTCGATTCTGATGAATATGGAGATAATCCTTTCCAGGGTGGAGCAGTGAAAGTATACAAAGGAAAAACCCTGGTTGGAACCTTTATGGACAAATGCAATCCAGACGGCTCCCTGACTGAATTCTACTGCGAAGGCACAAGAAAGGCCGACAAAACCTATTACTGCGGCCCGAATTTTGAATGCAAGACCAATGCCTGCGAGCCAAAGCCGAAATAATGGGATGATCCAACTTACTTCAGATAAATGTTCCTCCTGTGCCTGTTATGGTACATGAAATCATCCTCCGTCTCCTTCCTCGACTCCTTCACAAATTCTATGATTTCCGCAAGCTTTGAGCTCAATTCGTCTGCCAGATAGACAGCCACTGCCTCAGGCATCATGGGCTCTTTTGGCGAACCAAATGCCATCTGCCCCTGGTGGCTCAGGACTATATGCAGTATTTTTGTCCTCAGATCATCACTCATTTTGACTTCTTTCATAATTTCTGAAATGATCGAATAGCCTTTAGGGATATGCCCTACAAGCTGCCCCTCCTTCGTGCCTTTTATCCTCGTCGTCACCTGTATCTCATGCAGCTTTCCTATATCATGGAGGAGAGCCCCTGCAACCATCAGATCCCTGTCCAGCTCAGGGAACATGGACTTGCTGGCCTCGCAGTATCTGGCAAGCTGGAGGCTGTGCTCAAGCAGGCCTCCGGTCCAGTTGTGGTGTATCTGTATGGCCGCAGGGTGCTGCTTAAATCTGTCCAGAAAAGCCTCATCTTCAATGAAAATTCTTTCAAGCAGCCCCTTTATCTCAGGGTTCTGTACAGATGCTATCAGGCCTTTCAGTTCCTGCACCATCTCCCCTATGTCCCTT
This sequence comes from uncultured archaeon, assembly GCA_964372825.1. Taxonomy (GTDB): domain Archaea; phylum Aenigmatarchaeota; class Aenigmatarchaeia; order QMZP01; family QMZP01; genus JACPNN01. The sequence continues at coordinate 7,024 of CAYJTA010000043.1, forward strand.
TTCGATTTCTTGACAAAGTCCGAGGGGTCATATTCCCCTTCCTTGAGGACCTTTATCGTGTCGGGATGGTTCGTGGTTATCTGCAGTGCGCCCATGTAGACAGCAGTCCTGCCCTGCACAAGCACGACAGAATCGGGCTGTATGGACTCATAAAGAACTCTTACCCTGGCCTCGTCCTTCTCCCCCCAGTATTTGTAATCAATATTCTTTCCCTCGGCATCCGAAAGGAGAAGGTGGAAATAGTAGCCGTTGACGTACGGGAAAATGCCCTTCTTTATCTTGACCACGAAGATGTCCTCAATCCTCTCATTCCCCTTCAGGCCGCTTATGGGCTGCTTTTTCCGGTACATTCGATTGAAAATTAGAAAAGAGGAATAAATAGGCATCAGAAGCCAAAGCAAAGAAGAATTCAAATGCGGCCGTCTGGATATGTCATTTAAAGCCTGTCAGTAAAAAACATACATTCAAAAGTGCCTCACATCCAAGAGAAGGACGTATCCTTCTCGGCAACCATAGTATGCGCCGATAGTATAGTGGTAGTACTTCAGCCTTCCAAGCTGGTAGCCCGGGTTCGAATCCCGGTCGGCGCATTCAATCACAGAGATAATGCGCTGGGTCTGTAGTCTTCAGCCTCCTTACAAAGAACGCTTTCCACTCCAAAAAAGCTTATAAATACGCAATTTCCAAGTTTATATATATCCTCCCCGTCCTTGCTTCGGCAACGGCGGGTCCTATATTTTTCGGTTTGCTAGGATAAGCTGATGATTTTATGCCTGAAGAGCGCATTATGGTTTTTATAGATGGGAGTAACTTCTATCACGGTCTCAGGAAGAACATAGGAAAGGCGGATGTTGATTTCAGCAAGCTGGCGGCTGCCATTTCAGGAAAGAGGAAGTTTGTCAGGACGCACTACTACAATGCCCCGCTCGACCAGCAGGCTGATCCGGCAAAATACAGCAAACAGCAGAGGTTTTTCGGCAGACTCCGCAATACCCCAAACCTGAAGCTGATTCTTGTGAGGCTGCAGAAAAGGGTGATTGACGGAAAACCGGTTTATGTTGTGAAGGGAGATGACATACACCTTGCGACTGATATGATTGTGCTTGCCTCAAAGAATGCCTACGATACTGCGGTTCTGGTCAGCGGGGACGGGGATTTCGCGCCTGCTGTCAAGGCTGTGCAGGAGATGGGCAAGCGCGTCGAGAAATAAATCCCCAAAACCGAGCCCAAAAAAGCCCCTAACGACTTTTTTGATTAAAACCTCAACTTA
>CAYJTA010000044.1:0-8197 GCA_964372825.1 uncultured archaeon
TTCCGATCTGCGCCAATTCAAAATTGTTTCGCTTATTTAAAAGTTTGGAAAGTGGAAAGGCCCGTATCTACTCACCCATGGAATGTAACAATCTGCAAAAAAGCCATATATCGCCTACAAGTTTGCAGATGGATAAAATATACGGTAAAAGACTGCCAAAAATCAAAATCGCTTACAAGAGAACTCAAAAGATGAAAATCAACTTACCGTAGGTGAGTAGATACTAACAGCGTTATATAACAGTGTTATATTTTTATTCCTGAAAGTCATTCTGATTGCCCAATTTGCAAACTAACTTTACAATTTTACAGTTTTTTTGTAAAGTCACATTACATTTATAAGGAAGAATATATTATAACTTCATATGGAAGAGCTTGTATTCTACAATCCATGGTGGAAGGATGATTTCAAAAAGGAACATGTGAAAACTTTCAGAAGAGATGCTTTTGAAAGGATTGTCAATTATCTGGAAACAGTCAACAGAATAGTTGTGGTAAAAGGTCCCAGAAGAGTTGGAAAGACTACCCTCGTTTACCAGCTTATACTTCATCTGCTTGAGAATGGCACAGACCCGAAAAAAATCCTTTACATCTCTTTCGATGACCCAAAGCTGAGGGTCGATTTTGACAAACTGCTCGGCTTCTATAAGACAGAAATACTTAAGGGCTCTCTGGAAGACGAAAAAGTCTATATTTTTCTGGATGAGGTCCAGTTTCTCGAAAACTGGCAGTATTTCCTGAAAAAATATTATGACAGGAGCTTCCCCATAAAATTTGTAGTTTCAGGTTCATCAGCAACCCTGATAAAAAAGGCCTCTGAATCGCTTATGGGGAGGACAATAGAGGAGGTTATGCTCCCTTTTTCTTTCAGGGAATTTTTCGAATACAGAACAGGTGTGAAGCCGGAGAAGATGCAGATAGAGGAGATAGATACGCTTTTAGTCAAGAAATATGAGGAGAAGGCTAAAATAGTGTTTCAGGAATACTGCGAAACTGGCGGCTTTCCGAATCTGTTCGGTGTAGACCAAGGCATACAGCAAAAGCTTATGAGAGAGGATATAGTCGAAAAAGCATTATACAGAGACATAGTATCTATCTATGATATCAAAAAGCCGGAAATGCTCGAAAGGCTCTTCATATACCTTGCCAACACAACCGCACAGACAGCCAATGTGAATAGTATTTCCAAAAGGATAGGTTTCAGCAGACAGTATCTGTCAAAATACATCACGTATCTGAAAAACGCCTATTTTATAATAGCCTTCAGAAAATATTCGAAGTCTGCCGGAAAAACGATAAGAAGCGCAGAGAAAATCTATTGCATAGATCCCGCAATGATAAGCATTTTTCTCTCAGCCGAATTCGAATTTGAAGCAGGCCATATATTCGAAAGCATTGTGGCAAGGCACCTCTTCGGAAAATCTGTCTTCTACTGGAAAAACTATCACGAGGTCGACTTTGTCGTCAAAGAAAATGGTCTGCTGCCTATCGAAGTGAAATACAAGAGCCAGTATTCCGACAAGGATTTGGCAGGCCTCTTGGAGTTCTGCAGGAAATACGGCTGCAAAAAAGCAGCGCTTATAACAAAAGACATGTTCGGCAAGAAAGAAATAGCTGGAAATACTGTCCATATCATCCCTCTGTGGGCATATATTCTGTTCTGCCCCTCCTAGCAGCAAGGTGATGAAGAAATTTTAGCTCCTGCGCCAAATATCAATATGGCCTTCAAAATCCCGAAGAGCATACAGATAGCGCTGGCAGCAGCGGTAATTTTGCTGATAATAGGCATCCTCTACACAGCCTCGATAACACCTGAAGAGTTGCTGAAATAACTTGATTTTTCAGGAAGCATATACTCTGCTACCGAAAAGTATTTAAATGAAATTCACAACTACTTATTAGTGATAAAAATGAATGGTCTTGATTACAGGCTTGAGGGGCTTTTCGGAAATACAGAAAGTGTTTTGAGAAGGCTTGGAGAAGCGGTGGTTCAGGAGAAGGCAATTAAAGATTTGGAAAAACTTCAGAGAAGGTACAATACTGCTCTTAGGAATTGCAGAACAAGAGCTCAAATAGAAATGGTCGAACTCAGATATCAAGGGCGTCTTGATCGACTGAGAGCCCGTTATATACAGGAGCCGGCTCCTGACGAAGGTCAAGATCATGAGCCTCAGCAACAGGGAGGGATTGGACAGTTCTGGGAAAGATATCGTGGCTTGGCGCTTGGTTTAGTTGGGGCTGCTGCTGTCGCATCGTTTGCCACATATCTTGCGACGAGACAGCCAGACATCAAATATTCTAATGGTACACTTGCCAATAAGGAGTTCACAATCAAAGGCGACGGAACTGTAGCAAAATTGAGAAATCTTTTCAATAGAACTGTGGAAAACGGATATGTTGATGTTGGCGATGTGTTTGTCGACTCCAATAGCAATTGTCGCCAGGACAGAGGAGAAGAGGCCTTCAAGATAAGAATAGAAGGTATATCTTCACAGGCACTTGATATATCAAATGAATCTCTGAATTCCTTCAAGCGTTTTATGATACTGCCCTTGAGCGAATCGCCTCCTTACGCTTCTGCACTGACCAAAAGCGGTGATACATTCATCATAGGCGCAGACAGGGTAAAGTTCGTGGATAAAGATAATATCTGCCGATGAAGCTATGGTGTTTTCTGATTTCTCTCACCCAAAATAATTTTCACTATCTCTGTTGAACCTCTCCCCTGAAGCCTTAGGTCGTGCGTCTTCTCACATTCTGCATCTGTAAATGATCCCGGGCAACATACCCCCGCTTTCACATTTATATTGCACTGGAGGTTATCATTATTATCAATCGCAAGGTCGCCGTTTACGTCAATTTCCTCACCTAGGCACTCACCATACGAGCAGCATTCGCCTGATTCAAGACATCCGCCTTCTCCCACGTTGCACTTGGATGCTTCTTTGCCCTTTATCTTCTTTTCACAGTAATCAGGCTCACCCACAACACCTGCCTTCTCTTCGCTGCAGTCCTTCACTATGGCATCCTTTCCTGAACCTTTCTTCCTCTTTTCCACTTCTTCCTTGCATATGCTTATCACTTCAGCTTCATCCTCTCCTGCTATCGGATACTGGATGTCCTCTATTTTTGCGTCATTGACGCCACACCAGTAGCACTGGACAGGCTTGTCTGATGTTGCTTCGCTGCACTGGTATCTGTTGAAGTCGCATGAATTGTAGCCCCTTTCCCTGCATAAATCATTGCCTTTCTTGTTTGTGATGGGATCCTTCCTGCTGCAGCACGGGACTGTTCCGGGGCCTATGCTCTCTGTTGCTTCGTCTATCTTCGCAAACCTGTAGTTTGCATTAGCCTTTATTAGGAAGCTTTTTGTAGGCTGCTTGCCCTTATCACTATCCTCGGAAAAAAGGTATCTGTTGAAGTGGCACAGTATAGTTTTGGAATATGGTATCCTGTCCTTTTCCCATATGAGCAGTGTCACGTTCTTCCCTGCAATCCCCTGCGTGTTCGAAGGCCGAGGATTGCATTTCCTGACGTATTTCATCATCTCTGTCGGCACTTCAGCCCTCACATCATAAACATTTTCAATGACACCGCTTGCCGCAGCATGGAGATTGAATCTCAGGTAGTACTGCACGTTCTCCCTTATAGGTTGTTGAGAAGTGTCTATATTGAGCATCACAGGCGAATTCGAAAGAGTGGCAGGCTTCCTCTCAAGGAATGTGTGCTCTTCGTTTCTAGATTTCCTGTTAAACTCATCCTGGCTCATGAATTCGATGTCAAGGCTCGATGATATGCCATAATCATAAGAAACAGTCGCGGCAAACGGCAGGAACTTCCCTTGGCGCTCGCCATAGAGACCATATTTGTTCGAAGCTTTGCATTGTATACCATCATCATCGCTTTCAATGAATATATCCTCTATGTACAGCTTGTCCATGGATTTTATCGGCGGCAGAGTGCATCTTATAGGTATGCCTGAAACCTCGTCGCAATCAAGAGCCGAAGTTTCATTATTTCCAGCCCTGTCGCTGAATCCCAGCTCTGCGAGGTTCATTGTTTCCCTGGAAGTGTTGAAGGCAAACAGGCCCTTGAACGGCATGACGCCCATCCTCTGTTCTTTTTCAATCTCCGGTGCCTTTTCCCCTGCCCTCAGGCTGACGGTAATGTTTCTTGCTTTAGAAGCGCCCATGTTCTTAAGTCTCAGGTGGAGGGAATAAGACTGCCCTATGCTTATCGTGTCCTCTGACTTGAAGAGATCTACCTCTACACCGAACGCTCCTGTCACGCCTGACTGCGGGTCAGGATTGGCATATATCCCTTGTGTTATGTTCTGGGCATAGACGACAGGGTTGAAAAGCAGCATAAGAGCAGGGCTGAATGCTGTGCCTATGCCTGACATGGCACTGCTGAAGGGTTTGGCAAAGCCTATCATCCCCTTATAAAAGGCAGGGAAATACGGTCCAAGCAGCCCCTGGCCGACTTCCTGCGTTCCAGGCCCTATGGCATATATGATTGTGGATGCGCCGAGCATGATGAAGCCTGCCGCAGGCCTCTCCTGAGGAGGAGCAAAGAAGCCTGCTATGGTATAGATGACCCAGAAGAAGAAGAACGTGTCTGCCAATGCTCCCTTGAGGTTCCAGCCTGCAGGAACCTGGAAAAATGGCGCATTTGATAGCGCCGGGAAGACGCTCAATAGTGCCCCGCTCCACATGAGGGCGAGGAACATCACGCCTAGGAAGAAGAACTTCTCCATCAGGGCAAGGCTGGAGAACACAGCCACATTGCTCTGCTGCTCCTGCTTAGGGACAGGAGGCACAGCAAAGAAGGCAAACGCTACAAGCCCGAGGACAAGCGAATCGAATATCTGGGCGAATATCACCCAAGGTATAATGTATGCCCCAAGAATTCCGAACCTTATGACCGATTCGAGGAACTGGCCCGAATTCCCTCTCGCATCATATTCTATTGGAAGCGAGAAATACCCCACAAAGGCCAGAACGAACAGCAGAAGGCTTGCAAACGGGAATGTGCTCTGTATCAGCCCCTGGGCGAAGAACCATATGGCTGATGTTTTTGCGCCTGCTCTGAGCAGAGACCATGCCGAGTTGTTGTTTCCTATCAGCCACCTCCATGCATTGTTGAACTGTTCTCTATTTTCCCCTCTCCTGACAAAGTCCTTCCACTTCACCTGAAGCTGGATGTGGCCCCCCGCCATCTCCTGTGCCAGCCTCCCGGCAATGGGTTCAGGGAGAAGGAAATACATGGCAAGGGAAAGGAATCCTAGGAGGAAGTTCGTGTTTTGGTAGTTGTTGGATATGATGAATCCTATCATTGTCAAAGCAATTGCAGGAAAGTTGGCCATAACACCCATGCCCCATCTATGTTCTATCCAGTTTCGCCCTGTATTGACTACTCTTGCCCATCTGGCCCCGCCGCTTGGATAGAAGTGGAAGTCGCATTTTGTACTCTGGCCTTCCCTGACTTTCACAGCTCTTCTCTCCCTAAGAGGGTAACGGGAAGCTGGCTGTGCGTGGTGAGGCAGCTGATGCGGCGGCTCTTCCTTTTGTGATTCTTTGCGTGAATCAGCTACATGCCATTCCCCTTCACGCGGATCCGCCACATAGCACACGACATCATAGTGATCTGGAGGCAGATTTTCAATAACATAACGGCCGTTTTCATCAATTCTTCCGGTGTATTCTGCAAAATCGTGAAAGCCTATATTTGGACCGCCGCCACCCGGTGCTGGTCCGCCTATACCCAGATTTGGAAGAACGCGATGTACTGAACGTATCGCTATTACAATGTTCCTAGCTCGTATCTGCTCTGGGCCGGCTATGTCTGAAGTGAATGGCTGGTCCCTCCCTTGCGCATCCTTTATCCACACCTGGCCGTATATGTGCCCGCCGCCTGTTCTGCGTGGTTTTTTTGCTTCCTCTTTCTTCAATGTGAATTCAACTGGAGTTCCACGGTCTGCTGTTATGTACTTAAGCTGCGGAGGAGGATCCTTAACGCCAGCTTTGTAGCAGTATATCTTATAGGCACCTGGAGCTAGGCCGGCAAAACCCCATGCTCCACCCGCAGCCGCTGGCGCTATCGGAGAAGGCAGCAAGCAATATCCTGTGACATCTGTCATCGCATACATTGTCGGTGTTAAAATGGAAACAGCAGCATTTTCCACAGGACTGGCATCTTCATACGTTACATATACCTCAAACCACCCATTTCCCGGCGGAGGCATGGGAATAGGACCCGGAATATAGAAAGATGGAATAGGAACTCCTGGCGTATCTACTTCGTCTCCTTAAAGGGAACAACTCCCTCAAATTTATTGCGCATATGAGTGGCACGAGGTGGCGGCGGAGGCGGCTTTATCAGCTTCGGCCTGCCCTTTTCAGGAATATCAATTACGGCATTCTGAGGAGGGTGATCATGGGGTTCACATGTTATCGTGTATTCACCTGGCAGAAGGCTTCCAGAAGGAGGGAGCCTGTATTTCCCGTTCTGGTCAGTATAAGTATATTCGCCTGTGAAGAGAGAAACCTTCACTCCTGAAACAGGCCTGTTGTTTGTGTCTCTAACCTCTCCTTCAAACCACCATCCTTCACCCTCTTTAGACCCACCGCCCTCTTCAGGCTCTTTTGGCCTCTTTCCATCTGGTTGTCCTCCTCCACCAGGGCCACCGCCGCCAAACGGGATCCTGAACTGCAAAATAAGATCGTTCCTTCCCGGGTGCAGCCTGAAGCCTCTCTGGGCCACCAGAGAGCCTGTCTGGGGATGCGCATATTCTGCAATTATGGTTATGTAATCCGGAGGGCTATCCAGCTCCATGTTTCTGAGGGGAAGAAGCTGGCCAATAAGCTCCAGTCTTCTCGGCTCTGTTGCCAGGATGCGCGCACGCAGCTGCTGTACACTTCTTATCGGTTTTCCATTCTCGTCTATCGGGAGCGCATAAATATTGAGGACTGTAGGTTCATGAGCAGGCTCATGAGGTCCTGCTCCTATAGCAGGATTTATGATCAGGGCGAATGTTTTCGAGTCCACCTGCCCTCCAGAGTCAGCGACAAAAACAATCTGGTGATATTCCCCAGATGTTGCAGGAGTGCCGCTCAGTACGCCTGTATTCGGGTCAACATCAACGCCCGGTGCGAAAGTAGATGCATTGCTCGCTCTCACGCCCCACCTATAAGGAGGCGTACCTCCCTCAGCTCTCAGCTGGAAGGGAGGATAAGGCCTTCCTACCATTCCGTATGGCAGGATGGCCGGAATAAGCCTCAAATTCTGCGTCCTACCTGGCGGCAATACTGTTCCAGGATAATACCTGCGTCCTTCCTCCAGCTCTCTTTCGATTTTCGCAAGATCAGCCCTGTCATCCTCTTCCTGGCCTTTCTTTGCAACTCCCATCATTTCCCGGTATGCCGCCAGCTGCCTGTTGCGGGTGCCTGTATCCAGCGCGGCCCATTCTTCGCTTTTCAGATCCTCTACTTTCAATTCACGCCTCCCTTTCGGAATCCTGTCCCTCCTGATTTCCCCGGCCCTGTGCCTTCCGAGAATCTCACCGATATCGATATTAAGAGGCCCCTTCTTTTCCGGTATATAAAAGAACATGTAAGGCTCTCCCTCATCAGCGCCTCCACCCTCGTACCTCACATATCTCTTATAGCTCCGGTACATGATCCAGACTATCCCGTCCTGCGTTCTTTTTGCAGGCCCTTCGAAAGTCACATTGCCGGTCAGGGCAGTGCCCATATTGTCAACGTGGATGCGGGTCGGTGCAGTGAGCAGGATAGGGATGTCAACCAGCCCATGTTTCCTGAGAACTTCTATGAACTTTCTATTGAATTTTTCCAAACCAATCACTAATTAACTATATGTCGCGTTTCCGAATAAATTGGCACCAAGCAAGGCAGATATAACAGTGTTATATAACGGCGTTATACAAACGGCACAAATATGTAAAATCCGAGTGCCTCAAAATCTCAAAACAGTTGCCATCAGTTCTGGTTCAAAATTGAAGTATTCACCAAACAAATAATCTCCATGTGAGTTAGAGGCCCAGTAACATAAAAATCATATACTCAGTCACATATCATGGAATGGCGGCCTTCAGCCATGCTATTTCCGTCAGCCGTCGAAAGCATCTCTTCCTTATAAAAGCAACCAAAGCAATATACTTTAATAGACCTCCAATGCCT
>CAYJTA010000045.1:0-8020 GCA_964372825.1 uncultured archaeon
TGGCTGACGTGCAATAAGCATTTCTATCCCCCAATGCCGCTCTGCTCCGACTGCAGGCGAAATGGGGATATAGCGGAACATCAGTTTTCAGGAAAAGGGGATATACTGACATTCACCATCATAAGAACAGCCCCGGAAGGCTTTGAAAAGCAATCCCCATATGCCATAGGGATAATAGAGCTGGAGGAAGGCCCGAAGATAGCGGCCCAGATTGTCGGCCCTTTTGAGAGGCTGTCTACAGGGGGAAAAGTCAGGCCTGTTTTCAGGAGGATATTTGAGGACGGGGATGACGGCATCATCCATTATGGAATTAAGTTTGTGGTTGATGAGAATTCCAAATGAGCCCGTATGCTATTTTTATTGTTAGGGGTGGGAGGAGCTCTATTGCCGGTTTCAAGACAATTTCAAAAAGACGACAGCGACAAAAAGGGTTTTATTTGGAGAGTGCAACATAGAAGATGGCGTATTATTATATAGAAACGGACGGCCATGTCTTTCTGGCGGAAAGGGGTGGAAGGCTTTGTTTTCCAGATTCCAAAAAGCATCTTGATTTCAAAATAAAAATAATAAGAAAGCTTGCCTTTTCAGACATGGATGTGTTTTTCTGCGAGCCGCTGCTCAGCTACCATCCTGAGAAATGGCTGCTGAAAGATGACATACTCCTGATGGATAATGTTGATAAAATTGTAAAGAGGTCCATAGTCCATTCCTACGTCAGGCACGTAGCGCATGCAGTCATTCTTATTGATGGCAGGGTGCTGATGGTGAAGGCCAGCAGGGGCCTGACAAAGGGCATATGGAACCTGCCAGGCGGTTTCATAAGATACGGTGAGACGCCTGAAGAATCTCTTTTGAGGGAGATAAGGGAGGAGACAGGGTTGGATGCGAAGGTGAAGAAATTGCTGGGAGTCCATACAAAAACATTCATGGACGGCTTCTATGTGATGTCTTTGCTTTATCTCTGCTCGGCCCGAGGGAAGTTAAAGGTCAGCAGAAAGGAGATAGAGGAGATAAGGTTTTTTGATATTGAGGAGGCTGTAAAAAAGACAGGAAGCCCATTCTCGAAAGCTGCATTGAGAAAACTGTTGAAAAGCTATTCAAAAATTTAACCAATATCCGCAAACGGCAGATCCATGTCAAGCCTGCTCAGGCTCTGCCTGTTAAGCTGGGCAAAAAGGCTGTCCAGATCCTTGTCAGACATGTTTTTTAATACTTGCCTGCCCATCAGCCCAATGCTTATGTTTGTTCCCATAGCTTCCTGCCAGCCGTCTTCATAGGCCTTGAGCGTCCTTTCTGAAAAGTCGTTCCTGTCAAAGGCAGTCTTTATCACGTTTTTTGCTATCTTGGCGCAATTGAAAGCATAAAGTACGCCTCCTCCGGACCATGGCTTTGTTATTCCTGCGGCATCGCCTATCAGCAGGCACCTGTCGAAATAGCTTTTGCACGGCCCTATGGGAATAAAGGCCGCATGCTTCTTGTAATCCCTTAACCTGAAGAAGCTTTCAAGCATATTGTAGTTGATATTCCTTCCGAGGGCTCCATATTCTGTCCTTTTCCCTCTGGGTATCTTCCAGAAAAAGCCGTCAGAAATCAGTTTTTTGTTGAACCACAGGTCGACATTTTTTGAGTGATCCGGTTCATTTGCAATTGCTATGAGTCCGTTAACAATTTCCTTTGGCGATGTTTTGAAATGCCTCCTGACAATGGAATTTGCTCCGTCTGCTCCTATAACCATTCTGGATTCAAAGACTCCTTTATCAGTAAGCATCTTGACATGATTTCCTATGTTTATTTTCTCCACTATTGTGTCGAATTTCAGGGGGCAGGATAATCTGGATGCCAGATGCATGTCAAAAAGGTCCCTGTTTACCACATAGGCCGCTGTCTTCCCTTTGACCACCTTGACCTCTGTTCCGTTTGGAGAGTGCAGCACAGCGCCTTCTACTGCATGTTCCATCCAGCTCTCATTTATATCAACAAATTTTTCTATGTTAGCGCTATAGAGGCCTGAACATGCCTTTCCTCCAGCCTGCTTGTGCTCTTCTATGACAAGTACATCAAATTCCTTCTCGAAGAGGCTGGCCAGATATAGGCCGGCTGCTCCAGCCCCGACTATTGCTATGTCGTGCATATGCTCAATTATCGCTGTAATGTGAATTTATTAATCTATGCAGCTTTTAGCTATGTATGTTCCGGAACGTAAAGCTGCCGATAAGCTACAAGCAGGCCATGGTCATACCCCTGCTTCTTGTGCTCTTTTCCGTAGGGGTGCTGGCAAACAGCTACCTGACAACAGGGGAGATTGTCTCGAGGAGCTTCGAGCTGAAAGGGGGAGTTCTGATAAGCATTGCCTCTGATAAGCCTGTGGATATACAGCAGCTTGAGAGCCAGCTGAAACAGAAGTTTGGAAGCCTTAATGTAAGGGAGATAAAAGGTTTGTCAGGCTCCAGCATTGTGATACAGGGAGGTGAAAATATAGATTCGAATGTCCTGATTGCCGAACTTGGGCAGAAGGGATTCGACATAAAGACTGCTTCTGTCCAGAAGATAGGGGCTGCGCTGGGCGCAAGCTTCTGGCAGCAGGCGCAGATGGCTGTTGTCATATCCTTTGTTCTGATGTTCATAATCGTTTTTGTCATCTTCAGGCGGCTTGTTCCATCCATAAATGTCATATTCGCGGCGGCGGCGGACATAATTGTTACGCTGGCATTCATGCAGATTCTTGGCATAGAGCTCTCATTGCCGAGCTTTGGCGCCCTGCTTATGCTGCTTGGATACTCGATAGACACGGACATAGTGCTGGCAACCAGGGTGTTCAAGGTGGAAAAAGGCAATATTTCTGAAAAGATAAGATCGGCCTTCATAACAGGGATGACAATGACCCTGACAGCCCTGGCAGCCCTGATTGCCCTTTATTTCGTAAGCGCAAGCCCTGTCATAACCAGCATAGCAAGTGTCATGATAATCGGCCTCTGCGCAGACATAATACACACATGGCTCCAGAATGCGAGCCTTCTCAGATGGAGCCTGGAGAGGAAGGGGTTCACATGATACTGAAAGACAGGGTTGCCATAGTGACAGGGGCGAGCAAAGGGATAGGGAAGGCCATAGCAATTGCATTCGCAAGGGAAGGCGCAAAATTATCGCTGGCTTCACGGAACATATCTGCATTGGAGGAAACTGAAAAGGAAGTGATGAAATATGCTGACGTATTCTCTGTTAAGAGCGATGTATCAAAAATAGAAGACTGCAAGAAGCTTGCTTCCAAAACTTTTGAAAAATTCAGAAGAATAGACATACTGGTCAATAATGCAGGCATATATATAGGGGGGAAAACAGAGGCAAGCGAAGATAGGGATATCGAAAGCATGCTGGAAACAAATGTCAGGGGCACGATATTGATGACAAAGGCATGCCTTCCCTATATGATTAGGCAGGAATCGGGGCATATTATAAATATGTCCTCGGTTTCGGGTTTGACAGGCATGAAGAATGAGGCTGCTTATTCTGCAAGCAAGTTTGCTGTCACAGGCTTCAGCTTGGCTCTTCAGAAGGATGTCAAGGAGAATGGGATTAAAGTTTCTTATATATGCCCGGGAGCCACCCACACATTTGATGCAAAATATCCGGAGAGGCTGCTCAAGCCGGAAGACGTGGCCGAAGCAGTTCTTTTTGCTGCTTCAAGGCCTGGAAACGTTCTGGTGAACTCTCTGACAATAACGCCTTTGGAGAGCGATTTCGGGAAGGTGATATGATGCTGCAATACTGGCGTGTCTGGCTGCTCATAGTGATGGTTTTGGGAGCGATATTTGCAGTTGGCTTCAAGAGCTACCCTTACGGAAGGGACGGCGTCGTAGTCATACAGATAGCGAATGAGAGCGCTGCCAAGTCGCTCGTCTCTTTAGGGAGCCAGATTACCGAAGTCGGCGGGGAGAAAATAAGGAATACGGCAGACTGGGATAAGGCTGTGCAGAAAGCGAAAGGCAGCATCAATATTGTTGCTGACGGGAAGCCTTATTCGATAGCCTTCAACAATACGCCGGGAATATTTGTAGGCGAGATAGAGAGGACAAATCTGCATTTCGGGATAGACATACAGGGCGGAGTGAGGATATTGCTGGCCCCTGTCGGAAATGTCACTGAGGATACCGTGACTCAGGCGATACAGGTGCTGCAGACCCGGGCAAACATCTACGGCCTGAGGGAGATTAATTTCTATCCTGTGTATGCCGACAGGCCTCTGATACATGTCGAGTCTGCCGGTGTCGGGACTGATTTTGTGGATAACCTGCTTGCCAAACAAGGCATGTTTGAGGCAAAGGTAACAAAGCCTGTGAAAATAGGGGCCAACAACACAGCCAAGCTGCAGGTGGGCGGCAAAACCTATGATGTGCCTGTCACTGCGAATGATACGCTGATTCTGGAGGGAAAGGAGATTAAGCCGGGGGGTAAGTTCACGCTTGATGATATCGGTTTCGAATATATCAACAAGACCTCAGGAAGGCTGCTGCTTTATGCGAATGTGTATGGCGGCAAGGACATAGAGATTGTTTATACAGATGCACAGAGGTCGTCCATAGTGCCTGTGCAGGGAGGGTTTGAGTTCCAGTTCGGCATAGCTGTCTCCAAGGACGGCGCCCAGAAGTTCCTCTCTGCCCTGAAGGGCGTGGAGAAATTCTTTGATGTGAATTCGGGTCAGGAGTATCTGGAAAGCAACATCATACTTTACCTGGATGGGAAAGAGGTGTCAAGTCTGAGGATAGGGGCCAGCCTGGCTGACAAGCCTGCGCAGGAGGTGAGCATACAGGGCTTTGAGGCCACACAGGAAGGAGCCATCAAGGAAAGGCTGAGGCTGCAGACGATATTGAGAAGCGGGGCCCTGCCGACAAGCCTGGAGATTGTCTCGATAGATGTTATCAGCCCTACCCTCGGAAAGGCCTTTATACAGTCAGCGCTTATGGCTGGCATAGCTGCGATCATTCTTGTCAGCGGTATAATATTCCTGAGGTACAGGAATGCGAAGATTGCCATACCGATGATACTTGTGAGCCTTTCAGAAGTGGCCATAATTCTGGGGGCTGCGGCAGCAGGGGATGCGTATATCTGGGGCATAGTCCTTGTGGCATCCTTTGCCGTAATTACTGTGGCATTCCTGAAGCGGCATGCAGACTTATCAGCGTATGCGATACTTGTAGTGCCGCTTGCAGGCATGATAAGCTGGACTGTGGATCTTGCCTCAGTCGCAGGCACGATAGCGGCCATCGGTACAGGCATAAACCACCAGATAATCATAGCCGATGAGGCTCTGAGAGGCGTTAAGCGTGAGGACAAGGTGTTTGACATCAAGGACAGGATTAAGCTTGCGTTCTTCATCATCATTGGCGCTGCAATGACAAATATTGGGTCCATGATACCGCTGGCGTTTATTGGAGCTGGCCTGCTGAGGGGCTTTGCGATCACAACAATCGTAGGAGTCATGGCAGGATTCCTTGTGACGAGGCCTGCCTACGGCACGGTTGTGGAGAAGTTTGTGAGGAAGTAATCTGGCTGCCGCCTTGTCTTTTTCGCGTACTTTTTGAAAATGAACTCCTATACAATGGTTTACAATTGGATGAAATAACCAAAAGGAAATTTCAACAATATTAACTTCTCAGGGGAATAATCTAATTGATGGCCTTCGAAATACTGAACCTTCTGGTGAAGCTCCTGAACATCAACTGCAGCATGGTCAACTGCTACCAGTACCCTTCGGATCTGCATGCCCTGTTTTTTGTGATATTCCTGCCGATTGTGACGATGATATTTTTCGTGTTTGTCGTGATTGACGCATTCCTGAGGAACATGCTCGGCGGCCAGAGCCATGCGGGCTTCAAGCTGCTTTTCTCAGTTGTCATATTCATGTTCATTGTCCTGCAGGGCTATTTCACATTCTTCGCTGCACTGGGGACAGTCTATATAGGGGCGGTGCTGATAGGCGCAGCCTTGTTCTTCATCATCAGGCACTTTGGCAGCGGCCCGGGGGGAGGGGGCGGAGAGGCCGGAGGGAGAGGTCAAGGCATGCTGCCTTCCATAGGCGGCTATGTTGGAAAGCGCATTGGAGGAAAGCTCAGCGGGGTGGAAAGGAACACAGAAATGGAGGTTGATCAATATCTTAATCTTATTGAAGGCAATGTGACTGCAATGGAAAATGCAAAGAGAAATAAAGATTTCAACGCTGTCGGGGAGCTGTACAGGAGTATAATAGAACTAAAGACCGGCGCTACAAGAGAAATCGAAAACCTTGAGAATCTGAAAAGGGTTGGAGGATTCGATGCAAGGTTCGTGGACAGGAAAATCCACCATTACAGGGAAAAATTAAGATCGCTTACAGAAAGAGCGGCAAGAATCCAGAGAGGCACATGAGCTGTAATATTGAGTGGCTCAGTCAGTCAGATCAAGCCTTCTGGAGCCTCTTGTGCTGGCCGTCGCATATGCGTATCTTGGGCTGTTATATGCGCCTCTTACGACATCTCCAAACCTGTAAATCTCTCCTGCATCATTAATGCCCCCTTCAAGTGTTGGATAAAGTCTGTTCATCTTTCTCTGAAGGCCTCTTCTGGTTAGCCCATACACAATCGTAGGCAAACCGCCATGCATGGCAGCGGTTGTGCCGTGAGGGTGTCCTCCTTGTCCAGCAGGTGCTGCTGCTTCCCGTTTAGCAACATCCCCTGAAATATATCCGACGTGGAGCCACCATCTTAATGGATTCGCGTCACCTGGTTGTATGTTCATCCATTTACCGATAAAACTTGAAGCGATCCAGTCAGCAATGGGATGCTGGATGAATGTCTGATAAAACCAATACAATTGAAGCCCAGCTGTGGTAGCTGGGAAATTGCCATCCACTTCTCTAATTCCTCTTTGGACAAGCTGCCCTGTTGCACGGTCCAGTGCTATCTGATATTCGATGTTCTTGGTTTTAAGGCTTGGACCTTCTTCAAGCGTATTGATGTCGTAAATGCCTCTGACGGCTTCCTTAGGGAGTTGAACTGCCATACTATGAAGCACCTCCCCCTGCATTGTATGATAATTTTAATATATTGGCCCCGAACACTTCCTTCACTCTGTTCCTAAGGTTTGAGCAGTATATTCCTACCTTTTCTGCAAAGCTGTCATCTTCGATTAATCTTCGAGCATGTGTGGCAAGTGCTCCATCATAGGCAGGCTGCAAATATTTATCACCTTTTTCTATTTTCTCCTCCATTTTTATCAGAAGCATGGCCTCGTATTTCTCTTCAACGAATTCATCGCCTATTGCCTCTTTCCAAAGTCGCTCCACTGCTTCGTGCAAATGGAAGTATAAATCAAGCCCCTTTTCCAGATATTCGCCTTTCCTGTTTCCCAAGACATTAAGCCTTGAAGAAAAATATTGGTAAAGGGTTCCAAGCACATCCTTTGGCCTCGCAGGAAGATAGATGTCATCGCCTTCCCATCTTGCTATTGCTCCCTGCGCTTCCAGCTCCTTGTTTGGCCTTCTTTGAACTTTGGTTTCACGTGCTATGACCTTTTTGTAGGCCTTTTCAAAAATATCTGAGAAGGCCTGATATTCAGGAGAATTCTTGTCAACTCCAGTGCTTCCGATCTCAGAATAATGATATGGCACAGGTTTTTTTCCATTTGTTCTCTGAGGATTGAAAATATCTTCAATCAGGCGATAAATGCCAAGAGAAGGATCGAATCCTCTTTTTATGTCAGCTCTATTTGTGCCTGCAGCGTTGGAGACCGGAGGTCTGTATTCAGGTCTCACTTCCTCATCATAGAGGGCCTCTGCTTTCGTACCAGAAGGGATAGTTATTATAGTCATAATTTTCACTACTAATTAGTTATAATCTTTATTTAAATACTTTTCGGTACTCGTTTTTTCTGGTATTATAGGGCCTACAGATATCGATATAACACTGTTATTATCAAAAAATAGACTTAAAAAGTTATCATGATATAAATATCACAGAAATTATTATTTTATAGTAGTATCTAGCCG
>CAYJTA010000046.1:0-7695 GCA_964372825.1 uncultured archaeon
CAGGCCAGGGAGCTTGCCCTTGAGTGCTATAAGTTATGCCTGATCAATGGCGCCCTGCCGAAGCTTGATGCGAATGTCCCTGGGCAGACATACACTTATTATAAGCATGCCACTGAACAGCAGATGAAGACATTCCCGAAGGTTGCCTTCTATGAGGTGAAGAACACAGACGTCTGCATGTTTCTGGGAGCAGATGAAAATACAAGAGAGCTTACAAACATCGACCCCAACAAGATTGCCATGAGAAGGAGGGTCACTAGGCCCATATCAGACTGGAGGGTCAACAAGACGAGGTGGATAATATTCGATTTCCCGACAAATTCCTTGGCCCAGGAGGCGGATATGGCTCTGGAAGAATTTGAGGATTTCGTCTTCAGGTCCGCCATAAAGGACTGGAAAAAGGAGGCCATGAAAATGGAAGGGATAAAGAAGGCCCTGGATGCGACTAATATTGTGAGGATAATAGGGGAAGAAACGGACATCAGGATGTCTGTGAAAGGGAGGAATGCTGTTGTGGGGGACGGCAGCAACAACATG
Organism: uncultured archaeon; assembly: GCA_964372825.1. Taxonomy (GTDB): domain Archaea; phylum Aenigmatarchaeota; class Aenigmatarchaeia; order QMZP01; family QMZP01; genus JACPNN01. The sequence continues at coordinate 538 of CAYJTA010000046.1, forward strand.
CCCGATGGGGAAGTGTTTACAGCCCCTCTGGAGAAGACGGTTGAAGGGAAGATATTCTTTTCATTCCCCGCAATTTATGGCGGGAGGGAAGTTGATAGCGTAAGATTGGTGTTCAGAAAGGGGAAAGTGTTAAAAGCGTCTGCAGAAAAAAACGAAGAATATCTCAAGAAAATGATAGCCATGGACTCTGGCTCCAGCTATCTTGGGGAGCTGGGGCTGGGATGCAATTATACTATAGCCAAGTTCGTGAAGAACATACTTTTCGATGAGAAGATTGGAGGAACCATACATATGGCCCTTGGCTCAGCTTACAGGGAGTGCAAGGGAACAAATGAATCTGCCCTCCACTGGGACATGATAAAAGATTTGAGGAAGGGCGGAGAAATCTGGTTCGACAAGAGGCTTGTCCAGAAGGACGGGAAGTGGCAGATTTAAATTTCTTTGCTCCAACTTTATCTCATGTCAGAATACAGAAGAAAAGGACTGGAAAAAGTTTTGAAATATTTTGATCTTACAGATGAAGACTTGGAATTCATAGGCAGAGTACATAGTTTGGAAAGTGATCCTAATGTAATTAGAATTGAAATTGTTGGGAAATCGCTTACGAAATATAATGTTTTGCTGAGATTGGGTCATAAGGAATTGAAGAGAGAAAAATGGCTGGAAAATCATGGATTCCCTAAACCCGATCACCGTGGAATGTATGATTTTTGTTACAACATAAGTGGCAAAGAATATAGAATGAGAATTATTAGGCCCAGTTGGTTAAGATCAGACTAGCTTTTTAAAGTTCTGGATCTGTAGCTAGAGTATGGATAACAAAAGCTTCCCGAAATGGCTGGCAAAGGAGGCAGGAAAAGGTGTACTGTGGCTTGTGATACTCTTCATACTGATAATAGTCATGACCCTCATCGGAAAGGCCCTCTACGGCTTCTAGCCCTTTGTTTCTTTCTTAACCCATTTCAAAAAATCCCCGTTCCCGGCAAGTATTGGCCACGCCACAATGCAGGGGGCTGTGTAGCTGTGAATCTGCTTTACCCTTTTCACCAGTTTTTCCATCAGGCTGAGCCTTGTTTTTGCGATTATTCCTACTTCAGAAGAATTTTGTGTTTTGCCATTCCACCAATAAAGGCTCCTTATTTCCGGGATGATGTTCACACACGCAGCGAGCCTTTCCTTAACCAGAGTTTTTTGGATTTTTTCTGCTTCCTTGATGTTTGCTGCCGTCATAAAGACTGAGACGAATTTTGTTTCCATAGAATATTATTTAGGATGTGGATTAAAAATCTACAGGGTTTCAACAGTCTTGTTAATCTGGTTTGTCGGGGAGCCTTCCAGAAAATTCTCCATGTTGCTGACAAATATCTCCTGCTTGGCCGCCGAGGCCTCTCTGGTAGTGTAGCCAATAGGCGGATAGAATATGCAGTTTTCATAGTATGAGAGTTTCTTTGCCTGCTCAGGAGAAAGCTCATCTGAATGGTCAAGGATATATGTGATATCCCCCCTTTCCAGCCTTCTCTTGAGGGCTTCGAGATCAACAAGCTCGTTTGGGGCCAAATTCACAATTATAGCACCTGGCTTTATTTTCTGGATGAGGGAACCGTTCAGGATATTCTGAGTTTCTTTGTTCAAAGCAAGATGCAGGGCAATGAAATCACAGCTGGAGACAAGAATTTCGAGATCCGCATACTTTGCCCCTTCGATTTCTATTTCCTTCTTCCTGCTCCTTGACCAGTAGAAGACTTCTGCTCCGAAGCCCAAAGCTATTTCTGCCACTCTTTGGCCTATTCTTCCAAGCCCTATGATGCCGAACTTTCTTCCCCTGATTTCGGATGTATTGAAAAACGAGGACTCTGAGTAGTCTCCTGAAGCTGCCTGTCTTTTTGCCCTGCACAAGTCCCTGAGCCTCTCGAGAATGACTGCGAACAGAAGCTCTGCAACGGCATTCGTGCTGTAGCCGGGGACATTTGTTACTGCTATCCCTCTGGATGCCGCATATTCTGTGTCTATTTTGCCGTATCCGGTTGCCAGAAGCCCTATATATCTGAGATTGGGCGCTGAGGCCATGATATTTCTGTCTATCTTCCTTGCAAAGCCCTTTGTGCAGAGGCAGTCGGCAGAAGCCATATCCTTCTCGAGGTTCTGGCCGTTGATATCCAGAAACCGCCTGCTGCCGCAGATTCTGTCTATTCTTTCCCAGAAGCGGGGCTCAAGATTCTCTTCCTTGATCTCCAGAAACACGATTTCATTGAACTTCATAAATAGTGGATGGAACCTGGATTTAACCCTTTTCCATGAAATAAATCATTTAGTTGTTTCACTTTATATGCATTTAAGTCTCAAAAACGCTATGCATCATGCATTTAGAGCAAAAATAATCTACGGTTTAGCGGCCTTTATGAAAAATGTGTGGCCGGTCTCCTTGAATATCTTTATCCTGAAGCCTGCTTCCTTCAGCTCATAATAGAATTCCTTGGCTGTGAAGGCTGAAGCTGAAGGAAAGAGCTTTGAAAAACCGTCTGCCTTTTTTTGCACGTCCATGACATAGAATACTGCCCCTGGCCTCAAAACCCTCAGCACTTCCCTTATTGCATGTTTGTAGCTGCTAAGGCGATGGAATGTATTGAACTCAAAGGCGGAGTCGAAAGAGCTGTCGTCATACGCCAAAGAGAAGGTATCCCATTGCCTCAGGTTCACATTTGCCCCGTTAACCCGCTGCCTTGCAAGCCAGAGCTGCTCCCTGTCATAGCTTACTGAGTGGATTTCTGCCGAGGGGAAAAGCCTTGCAAGCTCCGCTGTTGTCAGTCCGGCCCCGCATCCTATCTCGAGTATCCTGCCGCTTATTCCCTGCCCGTTGGCAAAAAGCCTTATGTTTCTTCTCGTAAACAGGTTCCAGAATCTGTTGTTCGCCAGCGCTTTTTGAAAATATCCCATCGCCATAGAATGTAAAACAATATGGCTGAAGATATATATATTTAAGTCCAGTAATTTCCAGAATGAAAGCGGTACATTTCGCAAGCAGCAATAGGGGGAAGATAGAGGAGGTTGCCAGACACCTGAAGAGCTTTGGCATCTTGGTTCAGGGGGAATGCATTGAAATGCCTGAAATAAGCTCCGATGATCTCGAAACCGTTGCCATGGAAAAGGCAAAGGCAGCTGCAGATGTCACCAAAAAGCCTGTGATTGTCGAGGATACAGGGCTGTATTTCGAGGCCTACAGGGATTTCCCGGGCACGCACCCCAAGTTTGTGTTCAGGGGCATAGGCTATGAGGGCATCTTCAGGCTTCTGGAGGGCAAATCGAGAGAAGCTTATTTTAAGACAATAGTCGCATACTGTGATCCCGGAAAGGATATCAAAACATTCGAAGGGATAAGCAGGGGCAAAATTATGGACAGGGTTGCAGGAAAAGCTGATGAAACGCTGCCTTATGATGCAATATTCGTGCCAGAGGGAGAATCAAGGACATATTCCCAGATGACGAAGGAAGAAAAGGCCAAGACTTCGCACAGGGCCAGGGCCCTGGAGGCGTTTGCACGGTGGTTCAATTCCATCTGAAGAGAGAAAATCTGGATTGTTCAAACATTTATCCTATAAGATCAATTTGCAATATGCACGTCTCACATCCCCTCATAAAAGAAGGCTTATTGGAAAGCCGGCAGTATCAGGAGGCAATACTTGCGAAGGCCGCTGACAGGAACCTGATGGTCGTGCTTCCCACTGGCCTGGGCAAAACGCCAATAGCCATGATGCTGGCCGTACTCAGGCTTGGGAAGTTTCCTGAAGGCAGGGTGATGGTGCTTGCGCCTACAAGGCCGCTTGTTAACCAGCACTATAAGGCCTTTCTGAATTTTCTGAACATCCCACAGGAAGAGATGCAGGTTATCACAGGAACTGTCAATCCCAAAAAAAGAAAAGACATTTATGAAACAAAAAGGATAATTTTCGCCACGCCACAAACAATTCGGAATGATATAAAAAATGATATATTCTCCTTTGAAAATTACAGCCTGCTTGTTATTGACGAGATACACCATGGGGTGGGAGAATATGCGTATCCGTATCTTGCAGGCGTGTACATGAAACAGTCCAAAAATCCGAGGATTCTGGGCCTTACAGCTTCCCCATCCTCTGAGAACCAGAAGATAAAGGAGATATGCCAGAGCTGCCATATCGAGGAGATAGAGATCAAGACAGAAACAGATGTTGATGTGGCCCCATATGTCAAGGAGAAGAAGGTCGAGTGGGTGGAGGTTGAATTGCCGCAGACATTTGTCCAGATAAGGGATATCCTCAACAATGCCCTGGCTGAAAGGGTGGAGAGGCTGCAGAGGCTCGGTTTCATAAGGCGCACAAAAGCGACAAAAAAGGTTCTTCTTGATCTTCAGTCAAAAATATTCGGAAAAATAAAATCAGGCAACAGGAGCCTTTTCAGCTATCTGTCATATGCAACGGAAGCTATAAAGATTGAGCATGCCTTGACTCTGATAGAGACGCAGGGTATCAGATCTCTGGAAAACTATTTCAGGAAACTGAGAACAGAGAAATCTGGAATGAAGCTGCTGGAGGACAGGAAAATGTCGAATGCAATGTTCCTCAGCAATAAATTAGCGGAATCGGGGGCAAGCCATCCGAAGATGGCCAAGCTTCTGGAGGTTGTGAACAGGCACCTTATGGAGGACAAAGAGGCCATGATAATTGTTTTTGCCAGTTACAGGGAAATGGTCAAAGAGATTGTTTCAGCCCTGCAGAAGCTCGATTTGGCCAAGCCGATTGAATTTGTCGGCCAAAGGGGGCTGAGCCAGAAGGAGCAGATCAGGATTATTCAGGATTTCAGGGAAGGGAAGTACAATATTCTGGTAGGAACATCCATTTCAGAGGAGGGCCTTGACATACCGAGCATGGATATTGCCATATTTTATGAGCCTGTTCCTAGCGAGATAAGGAGCATACAGAGGAGAGGCCGTGTAGGCAGGCATTCAGAAGGGAAGATCATAATCCTGATGACAAAAAATACAAGGGATGAGGCTTATTACTGGGTGGCTAAGAATAAGGAAAAGAAGATGAAAGGCCTTCTTTATGGGATGCAGCAGGGAGTGAAACAGTTTGGCCTGGCCTCTCAGAATTCTGAATTTCCCGGAAAAGTTGATAATGAAGAAAAATAAAGAAATGCCCTACCCAACAACCTCATTCGTTTCAGCGTCCACCTTCACTGTTTTATCGGCATCATATGGGATGATCCAGAGGAAGTATTCCTTCTTCTTCCCTGTGACTTCGTAAACTGGCTTCTCGTTCTCCTTCTTGATCTCGATTGCAGTTATCCTGTACAGTTGCGCCTGTTCAATGGCCTTGTCCCTTGCCTCTTCGGGAAGGTAATTTATTTCCCTGCCACCTGCAACAGTAGACATCTCAAGCCTGTCCTCCTTTATTATGATTTTTTCCTTTGTCATAGCCCTGTCCTCTGATTGTATTTCCAAAATCCCCTCATCTGGCCTCTGCTCTATTTTGACAAGCTTATTCCTTATAGTGACTTCAATGGGCTCTTCGATGGAGCATTTCTCGTACTTGATAACCTCGTTCGTGCAGGAGCTGTACCAGCCCTCCTCTCCTGAACCGATCCTGCTGCAGACAGCGCGGCAGGAGCATTTTTCATACCTCAGCAGCTGGCCGTCAGTATACCAGCCTTCCTCCTCTGTGCCGATTTTGTCGCAGACAGGCTGAGGCTGCTTCTTTGAGTGCACATAGACCTTTGCGCTGTCCTCGGCCCGGTTTTTGCCTGAAACTGAAATGCTTGCCTTCAGGGCAGTCCATCCCTTATACCCTGAAGTGTCCCATTTGTATGCGCATTGTTTCATTTCCAATGGCCTGCACTCCTTTCCGGCCTCACACTGAGCCTCTGATACAGCCGTGACGCAATCGGTGAATTTTATCCTTGTAATTGGTCTTGTTCCTATTTCAGTTGGAGGGTTCATAGGATGTTGTTCTGCCTTCTCTGCTGCTGCAACAGGGCATGGGGGCTTCTCGCATGATGGTGTCTGATAGATAATTGATGAAGAAGGGGTTATCTCCAGATACATTTCGCCGAGCGCTTCTCCCGTGGCCGTTGCCTCAACATTCACTGTCCCTGAAACCCTCTCCCCGCTTTTCGGCCGTGTGATATCAAGCTTTATTTTTGATCTTGCACAGTCCTGCGGGCATGTGCCCTTGTAGCATGGCCTCTGAGGGCACGGCTCCTTAACGCATACTATGACAGGACAATCGTCTGCCTCTCCTGCCTCGCAGATATTGTTGCCGCACAGTGGCCCGCAGATATCTTTTGTGCATTCAGAGCATTCGCTTGGGAGGCCCATCGGGCATCCCTCGCCCTTCTTTGGTTCGCAGCATATATAACCCATGCATTTCTCGATATTGCACTTGCCTTCGCCTGACACAAGAATCCTGAAGGAATAGCTGCCGCTTCCTCCATTGCAGTCGCTTACGGTTGCCTGGACAGCATATACACCTGAGCTTTTCCATGCATGGGAAGATGTGAATGCCCAGCCTTTTCTGGCTGGAGGCTCATCTGTCACAGGAATTGGAGGGATCTGGGGGACAGTTGTGGAGGTGGGGGCGGGTGTTCTGGTAGCTCCTGGTGATGCAGGGATTGGAGGAACCTGAAAAACGGTTGTGGGAACAGGGGCAGGTGTTCTGAGAGTTTCCATGCTGGCTGATTTTGTGGCCTGGGTAACTGGAGTGGCAATAACAGAGGGGCATATCGAGGCCATTCCTGTCCCGTCGCCCCAGCTGACAGACCATGAGAGGCTGTCGCCGTCAGGGTCTTCAGCTTCCCATGTGAAGGATACGGATTCCCCTGTCCTGATTTTTTCGGGGATTTTTGGATGTCCTGTTATTTTGGGGGGCCTGTTTGCGCCGCTTTTCTCCAGATAAATCGTCAGATAGCGGTCTTCATCTGCAGCTATCTTGAACTCTGATTTTGCATCCTTGTATTCGGGAGCCTTGGCGATGGCTGTATAAACGCCTGCAGGCATGTCATGGAATACGGCAGAACCGCCTGCTGTATCGCCTGAACTTACAAACCTGCCTGTCCCGTCATAGGCAGAAACCTTGGCGTTATACAGTATCCTGCCGGCCTGTTTGTCAGCCACTGTGATCTTTATGA
>CAYJTA010000047.1:0-7626 GCA_964372825.1 uncultured archaeon
ATCCCCCTGCCGAACTTTCCGTCGGTGATATTGGTGTACTCGATGAACTTGGCTTTCCTTGTGTTGTAGAGGTCAGTCACCTCTGCGGCTGAAAGGGAGCGGTTGTAGATGGCGACCTCGTCCACGGAGCCGGTGAAATATTCGCCATTGAAAAAGCCGCCGATGACAAGGTTCGAGATGCTCGGGTTTATGTTGCCGACATTGCCGAGCGTGTCTGTCTTCACGCCGTTCACATAAAAGCTCCCTCCTGAGCCGCTCTTGTATGTCAGGACAAAATGCGTCCATGTGTTGAATGATATCCCTTCAACAGCGTTTGAGCTGCTTGCGCCGCTCCCCACCCAGGGCTGGACGTCGGCCAAACCGCTTCTCACACGGATGCCATAGCCATTGGTGAGAGAGTTAAAGTCGGTTGTCTTGCCTACAATTCCGTCCCAGCCGGCGTCATTGGTGATTTTTGCCCAGACGGACAGCGTCAGTTCTGCAGTGACATTGATGCTGCTGCTGGCAGTCACATTCACAAAATCATTAGACCCGTCGAACACCAGGCATGTGCCTGAGATGCAGGAAGCGCTCGAATTCCATGCCGGCATGTTTGCCGCAGTGCCGCCGCCGAGGGTTCCGTGGTTCGCATATCCGGTCTCATCAAGTGTCTTGCTGTCAGTCGGCGTTCCGCCTTCGTCGAAGTGCAGAAGGGCCACAGTGTCCCCGTAAATGGTGCCGTTGTTGCTGTTGTCGGATGCGTCCCTCGGCCCGTAGAACTGGTCCTCGAAGTGCAGGTTCAGGGCGAGGTCAGAGTCGAGGCCCCTGCCGTACTCGTCGTAGTAGTAGGAGGCGAGGTTCTTGTTGCTGTCCTGCACATCCCGAACTCCGAAATCGAGGCCGTCAGCGCCTGCAAGCTCGTACCTTATCGCCACCCTTTTTGCGTCATAGTTCTGCCTGACTTCTGTGGCGTTGAGGGCGCGGTTGTAGATCCTGACTTCGTCGATGGTGCCGTTGAAGACGCTGCCTGCTCCGGTGAGGCATCCTGCAGTCCCGCTTGCTTTTGCTCCGAGGCAGACTGTATATGAACCTCCGATATTGCCCAGCACCTGCGATGAAGTGTTGTCCAGAACACCATTAATGTAGATTGAGGAGTTCCCTGTGCCAGCGTCATTGGTCGCAACTATATGGTACCATGCATTTGCAAATAAGGAAGTTGTTGCCGCTTTCAATCTCTCCCATGATGAACCGTCACGAACTTCGTATATCAGGGAGTCCGTATCGTCCTCGAATCTGATCAGGAAACTTCCGTCGTCAGGGGTAGTGGCTGAATATTTGGAAATCAGTCCCCTGTCTCCGGAGGTTGCGCTGCTCAGGGCTTCCATAGAATTGAACCACAGTTCGATTGTTGAGCTTGTTGCGTCAAAGCTGTCGCTGTCTGCTGCCTGTACATAATCATCCGCCCCGTCAAATTTTATCGCCGATCCGTATTTCCCAGCTGTCCAGTTTGGCACTGTCCCGCCGCCCTTGAAGTGGCCATTGTTCTCGTTGAAGGTCTCGTCCTTCACCAGCAGGCCTGAGCCTTCATCAAAACGCCACCAGGCCACGAGGCCGTCTGTGACGCCGGAGTTGTTGTAGTACTTCCACTTGCCTTTGCCGAGGGAGAACTCGCCGTTGGGTGTTGAGTGGGCCAGCCTGCTGAGGTTGACGAATGTTCCGTCAGACCAGTTGACATATACTATCGGGTTGGTGACGTTGCCGATGGAGAAGAACCCTTTCTGGGTGCTGAAGTTGTCGTTGTCTATGTAGAAGGTGAGGTTGCAGGTATTGGTTGAGGTGTCGCAGGACTTTACATTTGCCGAGTGGAAGAAGGCATCGTCAGGCTGGCTTGAGGTTGCCGAATAGTCAGAGCCTGCGTGGTAGATTATCCCGTATGTGCCGTTCGGCTCGAGGGCAAGGTTGTAGGCGTCTGCCGTTGACGAGCCGTAATAGAAGCGGAGATGGTGCTTTCCAGAGGTGAGGACCTTGTTATTAATGTAGTTGATTTCTGTGGAGGTGAAGTTCTTCACATGGATGCCTGCTATCCCTGAGAGCATGTGGGACTGGAGGTAGGGCTCTATTTCTGAGTAGGGGACAAGGGTGTATGTCTTGCCTTCAAGGGTTATGGTCTGGTAGCCGTAGCCGGACTGGCCTAAAGCCTGCAAAGAGACAAATGCGAAGGTTGCTATTGACACGCCTGCGGACAATATGATAAGGATCCTTGATGCTGCCTTCAGGCTGGATTTCATGGAATGGCTGATGCGGCCAGAGAAGAGAAATGAAGATACGGCTACGAAAGGCGCTCCCATAAACGCTTTGAAGAGAAGGGAAAGCCTTTTCAGGGAAGATGTTGCTGATAGGATAAAGAAGGCGGAATTGCTCGGAAAGGTTGGATTGTAAGTGTAACTATTTCTTTTTCCCGAAAACATTTCCCACAGAATGCATATGCCGCTTATGAGGGATTTTGCGGTGAATAGGAGGTTTCTAGAAAGCGTTATAAATTTTTTCAGCCAAAATCGCGGGTCAGCTGCGGTAAGGCAGCCAGCCACGCGTGAACTCAGCGTTTTTCCCGCTCCAAAGCCGATGGCGAAAGGCTTAAATATATTGAAACCAATTACTTTTATAGCCTGGTCATTCATGGGTGAGCGGTTGTGCCGTGGACCATGCGTGAACCTGGCTATTTCTAATTCAAAATCCCTGCAGTATTCTGCTGTGTTTCTTCCTGCAATGCCAATAGCCTTGCCATGACCTTGAAAATAAATGCGGGCTATCCAGTCGGCCACCATTACATATGGTGATGTTTTCTCTCCAGACGAGATGCTGTTTATGCTTTTTAGTAAGCCTTTAAGGGAACTGTCAAAAATATCATGGCTTCTGCCAGTATAGGTTCTCTCATAAATTATTTCCTCAGGCATTATCTGTGTCCTGCGCATCAGGGCTGATGCAGCCCTGCGCCAAAGATCAGCCTCCAAAAGAACCTCCCAGTCCTTCCTCCATTTGATTTTGTTTTTTATTCCAACGTATTCCCTTTGTTGCACAATGCAAACTGAAAAAGTGATTTTGTTTTTCTCTAGAATGGAGAAAATTTTTCCGCAGTCCTGTGGTCTTATATCTGTGCCTTTTATCAACCTGTGTTTGATGCCAAGTTCCTTTCTAACCTCCTGCACAGCCTTTTCAAAGTTTGAAACAATGTCTGAATACACCGCAGCGACTGCCAGCGGATAATTCCCCCTGCTTCCGCTCCTGTCTATGGCTATGATGCCTTTTCCTGCGGATCCGGATGATGTGATGCCTGCTGGATTGGGGAAACCTGAAAAAGCCTTCATTTTCCGGAACCGTGGACTCCAGAAGAGCATGATAAGCGCAAGAGCAGCAGCCGCAAGCCCGATGGATGCAAGCTGGGGCTCCTCCACAAGGAAGTAGATATTGCTGTTGAGGCTCTGGCTGCCTGCCAGCAGGTCCTGGAAGTCGAGGTCGTTGAAGGTCAGGGGGTTGTCGGGCTTCTCGGCAAAACTGGTGCCTATTCCCCGTATGGATAGGTCTGCTGTGCCTGAAGTGTTGAAGAGGACTGTCCACAGCCCTCCTACTGCCGGGTAGGACTGGACATTGATTATTGTGATGTCCATCTCGAAAGCAGCCGGAAGCTCCTCTGCGATCCAGGAGGCTGTGTCAGGGAGGCTGTTGTTGTCCATATCGAGGAATTGCACGGAATCTGTTATTTCTTCCCTGGAGTTTGCTGCTGTTATTTTGAAGATCCTTGGGGGCGTGTGGGATTCAGGGATGGGGGCTGTCACTCTGACGTCCCTGTACCTGAGGATGGATTTGGAGGAGACGCTGATTAGCCTTTTGCCTTCTGACACGGATTCGGACATCAGGGGGGCTGGCGTCTGGAACTCTATTATCAGCTTGCCTGCGGACTGGCTGGATCTGCCGCCCTTTGTTATGGAGCCTGTGAGAAGCTCATGGGGGTTTATGTCCTTTATGTCCGAGGCTATGAAGTCCCCCTGATAGATGACATCTGAGGTTTCTGTGTCTTCCGGAAGGGTTATGGGAGGCGCGTCAGGGTCTACTGCAAGAACCCACCGGACAGGCTTGCCGACTTCTGCCTGGAGCTGGATGGCATTTGACAGTGGTGGAGCGGCCTCTGTTTCCTGTGGAATTTTTTGGTTTGGTAATTTCCGGGATTGTGCTGTTTCCTTTGGGGATTGTCCTCCTTCCTGCGGGACACTGGCGTTCTTTTCCTGTATGATGGTTGAAGGCAAAGGAGAGGATAGAGGCTGTGTTTCCACTGGAGAATCAGAAACAGAAAACCTTCCTTTCGCATGGACGTCGTCCACTGAAAGCTCAATGGCATATTCGCCGGCATGCTTCAGGATGTGGTTGAATGATGCAAGGCCGTTGGAATCGAACTTTCCGTATTTCCAGAGGAATTCTGAGCTTCCTGCTATCCTGACAGTATAGGCGGATCCTGAGGGGCCCTCCAGGAGAACTGTCACTGGCTCGCCTAAGGCGTATGTGTCTTGGGCTGTTTTTATTGAAAGCTGGGGTTCCTGGGAGGAGGCGGATGAGATGGCGAGGGCGAGGGCCATGATTATGAAAGCCAAATCCGCCATCTTAGGACTTGCTTTGAGGGCCGGCCTTCTCTCCACCTCAGTTGTCATCCGGACAAAGAAGTGATGTCGTATCATGAAGCCTCCCTGCCAAAAGGAAAAAATATCTCGCGGCGCAAGGCAGCTGGCTTTCCAGGAAACATGCCGGCCTCTTCGAATGTATTTAAACCCTCCGAGGAAAAGGTATTAAGGGATGCAATTATGCCAGAGGTCGTTGTAAGGGTGGATGTGCCGGCGGAGCTGAAGGCGGACTTTGCCGCAGCCCTTGAGAAAATGGTGAATGAAATGGCCGAAGAATGGGAGCTTTCCGTAGCCAGAAGGCTGGTTTCAAGGAGTTCGCTTACTGCTGAAAAGGCTGATGATCTTGCCCTCGAGATAAAGAAAGGCATTGCCAGAAGACATGGTGTTCTGTAGATGAGGCTCGTCGTTGACGCTAATATAGTTTTTGGAGCCCTGATAAAGCGCTCATTCATGCTGGATCTTCTTGTCCTCCTAAAGGAAAGGGAGCATGATCTCCTTTCGCCTGCATATTTGTTTGAAGAGATAAACGGCAATAAAGAGCGCATTATCGGATTCTCGAAAATGAGCGAGGCGGAACTCAATTTTCTTTTCGGGTTTCTGGCCAAAAGGCTTACTGTTGTCCCGAAGGGGGCGTATGAAACATTTCTGAAAGAGGCCAAGGATTTGCTGCCAGGGCACCCATGGGATAGCCCATATCTGGCGCTTGCACTGAGGTTTTCCTGTCCTCTCTGGTGGGATGAAAAGCTGCTCAAAAAGCAACCAAAAGTCGAGGTGCTCCCGACAAAGGAGTTGATCGAGAGGCTTGGGATTTGATATAACAATGCTTCCGTAGGCTTCTCTTTTTCCCTCTCCTCCCCTGCAATCCGGACGGAAAGATATGGTGTCAACCCATCACCTTGTCGCTTCTCTTCATTGCATCTAACCTGCATTTCTTTTGGAAAATCTCCAGAGGAAATGCTGTAATACATACTGTTTTTGGAAAACGGATACTGGCCGTTGAAAAAATCCCCTCTGCCTGCCGCCAGATTTATTATTTTATTATTTCTCATATTTTATTATTAATAATATTCAGCCTAAAGATCGATCTCCTTCTTGGTCTCGATCTTCCTCAGAACAACCAGCCCGTTTTCTGTCTCGAGGAATTCGACCATGTCGCCTGTCTTGAGCCTGAACCTGTTCCTGAGGCCCTTGGGTATGGTTACCTGCCCCTGGGTTGTAACGACAGAATTGCCTTCAAGAAGGGCCTTCACCATATAATACTATTATTATTCTCACATGCTTATTAATTTAATAGAAATAATAATTGCCGGCAGAAAAAGAATTAGGATTGATTGGATCAGTGGTATAAAAATGTGTTTGGGTTTTGCCGGAGAGCCAATATGCACATTATTGCAATGAAGAAATGAACGCAAAGGGCAGATACAGAGCATTTTTAGCATCTTCCAGATTATCTGTGCACGCTATGATCGCCCTGTAAGGCCTGTATTTTTCCCTGAAACTGGCAAGGGACTTTGTCCTTGCCCCTGCCATGCTTTTTGATTCCACTGCGATAAGCTTGCCTTCCTTATCGACAATAAAATCCACCTCTGCCTTGGATTTGCTCCTCCAGTATTTCACTTCATCTCCTAGATATGCTAGTTGGGAGAAGATGAAGTTCTCATTCAGCTGCCCTATGTCCTGCCTTGATTCATACGGCCTGAAATCGCCGATAACAGAGTTCCTTATGCCGTTGTCAAAAAAATATATTTTTGGAACCTTGACGAGCTCGGTTCTTCTGTTTGTGAAAAATGGCGGCACTTTTTTGCATATGAATGTCTTTTCCAGGATATTCAGATGTGCCAGAAGCCCCTTGTAATCGAAGCCGGAAGCTTCGCACAGGCTGTTATAGGAAATCAATCCTCCTGCCTGTATTGAAAGGGCCTTTATCAGCCTTGCAAGACTGAAGTCTGTTGCCGGGGCCAGCAGATCCTTTATCTCACGCAGAAAATAGGTGTTATAGATATTTTTCAGGACTTCTCTCTTCTCTTCATCGGTCTTTGAGGTTGCTACCCTGGGATATCCGCCATATATCAGGTATTCCTTATAGAATCTGTTTATCCTTTTCATGGCCGCTTTGCTGACAGCAGGCAGCCTGCCCTTCCCGAAAAGATGTCTTTTTATCGCCTCTTTTTTTTCCAGATATAGGGCGAACAAAGGATTGTCCTTGTGACTCAGAAACTCCCCGAATGAAAGCGGATAGAGGTTGAAGACGAAAATCCTCCCTGCCAGATATTTTATGCTGTGTATCGCCAGGCCTGGAGCGGAAGAGCCTGAAATGATTATCTTTGTCTGCGGACAGGTGTCATACAGGTACTTCAGCTTTTTCCCGCCTTCCCTTGCGTACTGGAACTCGTCTATAAGCAGGTAGCGGTGTTTTTTGGCATACAGCTCTGCAAATGCCTTTTCATCCTCGACAAAAAGCTCAAGCGTGTCCCTGTCCTCAAAGCTGAGGAAAACGGCATTCTCAAGTCTGCCAAAAACATGCCTCAAAAGGGTTGTCTTGCCTGACTGCCTCGGGCCCAATATGGCGATTATTTCCGGCCTGTCAAGGTTCTCGATTATCTGCTTTTCCAGCTCCCTCTTGATGTATTCCATAATAACCCTGCCAAAATTTATATAGTATAAATTATAGCAGGACTAATATATAAGATTTTATTATTTCGGTTATTAAGATTTCTTCGCGTTTTGCCTTATATTATGAAATTCAGCCGATCCTGACCTCCTCCCACCTGACATTCCCTTTTTCCTATTGTCTCCTTCAGCAGCGCCTGTGTTTTGCTAAGGCTGCTGCTTCATTTTTTGACTTCAACAAAAACTATCTTCTGGGGCCTTCTGAGGCAAAAATGCCATATTCATACTGGAAATAGTATGGATTTATATACTAAATGCGCGGAATCCTCATAAATATCCTCAGGAGGAAGATATCAGGCAACAGGAT
>CAYJTA010000048.1:0-5054 GCA_964372825.1 uncultured archaeon
GCATTTTGTTGATGAAATCATCCCGGGCTATTTCTGGATTTTCCCCCTTGAGAACGGCCTTGCCAATGTGGGCCTAGGGATGGTGGTTAAGGACTTCCAGAAGAAGAAATGGAAGATGACTGACAAGATGTTCGAAATCATAGCCAGCAACCCCCTTTTCAAGGAACGTTTCAAGGGCGCAAAGATGCAAGAAGGAACGCTTAAAGCATGGACGCTCCCTGTAGGCTCCAAGAGGAGGAGGGCCCATGGCAACGGTTTTGTGCTTGTCGGGGATGCCGCAGCCCTAATAGACGCCTTCACAGGAGAGGGCATATCAAACTCAATGACATCAGGAAGAATAGCAGCAGAATGGGTGGACAAAGCCATAAAAGCAAATGATTTTTCTGAGCCCTTCCTGAAGCAGTATGAGGATGCCGTGTGGCAGACCCTTGGAAGCAAGCTGCAGGCCTCCTACAAGCTTCAGAAGCTTGGAAGAAGGAAGTTCCTTGTTAACCTTGTTGTCGGCAAGGCCTCAAAGAGCAGGCAGGTGAGGGACACCCTGAGGACAATGATGGACAATGTCGAGCACAGGAAGATGCTTGCAAACCCTCTTTTCTATCTGAAGTTGCTGTTTGCCTGATTATTTTGTCAGCTAGATGGATACCGATCAAAGGCAGCTGATTTCTTAAATAGCCTCCATTCTAATTAGGACATTATGCAAATGAAACCAGAACCACTTTTGACCGGTTGCCAGGAGATTTTGTCAAGGGTGAAAAAATGGAAGAAGCATGACTGGCATTTCCACCTTTTTACCCCTTCCTGCCTTTTCAACAGCTATAGGAAACACGCAATACTTGTTGAAAGTGTGCATGGCAATTTTGCTGCTATATTCAATTATGAGCCAATAAACGAGAGCAAACAGCTTGCTGAGCTTATGTACTCTAAGGGCTTTCTGGAGAAAAACCAGCGGAAATATCCGGAAAACGCCTCTTTCGAAAAGCTGTTCAGAAGAGTCAGGGAGATGGCCTCTATGGGTATGGAATGGCATCCCCGCCACTGGCACCCTTCCTGCATCTTCAACAGGCGCAAAGGGAAGCATTCCATTGCTGTGGAAGACAGAATTTCAGGAAAGGTCATGGAGGCCTTCTATGGCAAGCTTCCAGCGAATGATATAGCAAGGCTGGAGAGGATCTTTTACAGGAAGCGGCCAATCCAGCAGCTTTAATTATCCGAAGGCCCTAAAATTAATCATGATGATGCAATACAGGGATGAGATGGATGTGCCTGTACTTGGGGAAGAAAAGAAAAGCAAAACTGTTATTCTGATAGCTGCCCTAGTGATTGTAATAACTGCAGGTGCATTCATATTTTTGTTCCCTCCAAAAGGAGAAGGCCCTGAACCGACAGATTCTCCCACGATTTCACCTTCTCCAGCCCCAAAGCCTGTGTGCGGGAATGGTGTGTGCGAATATTTCGAGAAGCCTGACGACTGCTGCATTGACTGCTTCTGCTATGGCGCGACAGAAGTGTGCAACAAGCAGAAAAACAAGTGCGAGATAAGGATTTCAAAGCTGTCCGATGAAGAGGCAAAGAGGCTGATAGAAAATTATTACAGGGAAGCCTACAAAAAAGGGGAGATGGATTTTGAGCTGACAAATGTAACCGATATAGAAAATTACAATTTTGAGAATAAGGTTGGAAAGAGGGCTCTGATATTGGGCATCCACCATCCTGAGGACGGCGAGCCTTTCGAGGATTATGGAACAGCTCTTGTCACAGATGACGGAAAAGTGACGGCTATAGAGCACGCATAATTTCCCTTTCCTGCATTACTGACCAGAGAAACTTAATGGTTTATGTAAAGCTCTGAGGCTATGCACACACCCAGCTTTGCAGCCCACTCAAGCTGCTCCTTTCCCAGACCATCATATGTGTCTCTAGAGGTATGGTAATTGGGCCCGCAGCCACTGCCTCCAGCCGCCACTTTGATGAATGCGTAGGGAACGCCAAAGGATGCATGGTCGCTGTTTCCTGCTGCTGCTCCAGCCTTCCTGCACGGCAAATTGAACTGCTGGCAGCATTTGTCCGCAGCATCCCCCAAATCATTGCCTGTCCTGTAAACATCAACCTTTGTAGCAGTCTTATCCCCTTCGCAGTCAAAGTTCATCATCCTTTTGGTCTCGCCGGGATGCGCTCTGACATATGCCTTTGACCCAAGCAATCTACGCTCTTCCCCGTCAAAGCCGACAATCCTTATGTTGACCTTTGCACTTGAATCGCAGGCAGCAAGCACCCTGCCAATTTCATATGCTACAATGCCCTCATTATCGACAGCCCCGGGAGAAGGCGGCACAGTGTCCCTGTGGCCTCCTATGACAACCACATTGCCTTTGCCTACTCCTATCTCCCCTACGACATTCCTCAGATTCCCGCTGTCCTCAAAGCGGACATTCTTTAGCCCGTATCCCTCAAGCGTCTTTTTCTCATAGTCCGCATTTTCCCTGTTTTTGGCGCTCCCCATGGGATGCGGAGCAGCCGTAACAACTTTCATGTTCCTCAGCATCTCATCCCCTCTCACCTGGTTTACAAGCTCGGCAGTCGTCCCGCATGTGCCCGGCTCAGGCGGCGGCCCAGGTTCCGTAGGCTGCGGAGTCCCTGGGCTTGTCGGCTCCGTCGTCTTCTGGGGTTTTGGATCCCTCCCCTCTGTCGGGAAGTCAGGGCAGGCAAAGCTTGCAGAATTCCTCATCTCGAACCTCTCCAAGTCCCTTACTGCCCGGTGGTCTGTGAATGCTATGTCAGCCTTTATGCACCCGATGGACTCGCTCTGCTTTATCGGGGCCTTCAGCCTGGCCAGTATGGAGTTTACCACCCTCGTCGGCATGAACTCATACTCGCTCTTCAATTCTCCACCTGCATCCGTCATTATGAAAACCTTGCCGCCCCTCTTGGCGAAATCCTCGATCATCTGAAATTCAGCATCCCTCCATGCCACGCTGCTGTTGCAGCCTAAATAGGATTCTCCAATCCTCTTGCCCTCGCACCATCCCGGTCTTATCAGCCACAGCTGCTGGTACTTGGAAAGGTCAATCTCATCTATGAAGCTCTTGTGCTGGAAGACGTCCGCAGAAAGTTCTTCCAATAGTTTCCTTATGGATGCAATCCTGTCAGGATCAGTCTTCTTCTCGTCCTCCCATATGACAGCTATCTCACCCCCGAAATAGTCAGCTATGCCCTTCATCATCGCCACGAAATTCTCATCACCCTTTATCCACCCGTTTGTGTCGCCGAATATGGCCACATTGTCCTTGTTGAAGAATACCAGCGCAGGCTCGGAATCGCATGTGCCTGCTATGGCAATGTTCGTCAGCTTCTGCACAATGCATGCCTCAGGCAGCCTGCCGATGAACTGCCTCCCTTTGACTTCCACAACATCGTTCGCCTTCTTCTCTATCTGGATGAAGAAATCGTATAAGGGGCCTGTATCGCCCTTCAGCCTCGCAAGGACTGTGAAGATGTCTTCCCTCAGGCTCGGAGTGCCTATGTATGTCATGTTTATGGGGCACCCGAGTTTCTTGCACCAAACATCAGGCCTTTCATAGAGCTGCATGCAGATATGCGTCCCTTCCTGCATCTTGTTCTCGGAAATGAACTTTGCGACCTTGTCAGGAGGCTTCTCAGACAGGCTCTTTGCAGGGTATATGGCCCTGACGGCACCGGTGAGCCTCACCTCAACGGTCTCATAGGCGCCCAAGCCTGAGCCGCAGACGCTCTCTACCTTGTCTGCAAGCCTGTTATATGAGGCAACCATGTCCCTTTTCTGCTGCTCCTTCCATGAGTCGCTTGCTATGGAGGCAGCAAACATCATCACAATGACTCCTATCACTATCCCCCCCATGACCCAGATCCAGTTGGCCACATCCCCCTTCAGCCTGTGCAGCATTAATTAATTTTATGCCTGACAGGGATATATTGTTTCACGGCCTGTGCAGATAACCGGAAATGCGGCAAAGAACTTTGGTTCTATTCCTGCCTGCTGCCATTCACTTCCTTCTCGACTCAAAAACAGCAACAGCTAATGTGGAAACAAGGGTCGTGGCTATTATCATCAGCAGTATTATCTCTGCAAAATCCGGGGCGTCTATGCCTTTCTCTATCGGCAGCAGAGCTACAACAGTGGCCACAAAACCCCTCGGCATCATGATGCTGATGAGGAGCCTGTAAGGCTTGAATTCAGGGTGCTTCGCTGAAAGGATCTGCGAGCTTATCAGCCTGCCTGCAAACACGAGGAAGAGCAGGCTGGCCACTATCATGCCGATGTCCAGCCCGGTGTCCTTGTAGCTGAATATCACGCCCAGGAAGACGAAGAAGAAGGCCTTGACGAAGAATGTGATTTCGTTCTGCACGTTCCTTATCGACCTTACGGCAGAGGCGGAAAGCTTCCTCAGGGAAAAGCGCCTTATCCTGATCCTCTCGAATATCCTGTGGAAATTGCCTATCATGAGTGAGAACAGAAGGACAGCTATAGGGCCGCTGCCATTGAACATCTCGGCAGTGTCGTGGAGAATGAGCAGCATGCCGACGGTGAAGGCGAATTTCAAGGCAGACGCCTTCACTTTTTCGAGAAGGTAGAGCCAGGCGAATGCAAAAAGGAACCCGAGAGCAAGACCTACAATGATATCCGACATAAGCATGTAGGAAGCCTTTTCAAGCTCCAGAACACCCGATCCCATGAGCCTCACTATTATGACGCCTGCGGTGACTATTGTTATGTCGTTTATTATCGACTCCAGCACCAGCAGCTCCTTTGCGCTCCTTGGGACAGAAAGCCTGGAGACCAGATGCGATACTGTCACAGTGGTCGTCCCGCTGCTGACCACTCCCATGAGCAGGGCCAGCAGAAAAGGCCATCCGACGACAAAATGCATGAATGAGCCTACAAGGATTGTGGTGGTGAAAAAGGTCATTATGGTGAAGAGCACTGTTTTCGGGAAAACCTTTATCATCCTGAATATATCAAACTTCAGGCCGCTGTCCAGCAGGATGATTATCAGGGCCAGAGTCGTTATGAATCCCCC
>CAYJTA010000048.1:5064-7594 GCA_964372825.1 uncultured archaeon
CTCAAGGAAGGGCTTGGAGTCCACAAGGCCCAGCACAGGTCCGATCAGCAGGCCAATCATCAGCATGAAGATGGACTCGGGTATCCTCGTCCTCCTGAAGAAGAGATGGCCGAAGAAGCCGATCAGGATGATGGCTCCCAGAATGAGGAAGACGGGCTGGGGCATATGTTTGAATATTGGGCGGATTCAGATTAAATAATTCAGCACGATCCAATCAAAATCCCATCACTTTCTTCACATTTTTTACAATCCTATATGTATCAGGCAGATAATAATTCTCAAGCTTGGACAATGGCATGACAGTGTCAAATCCCGCAACTCTCATTGCAGGCGCCTCAAGATGGAGTATTGCCTTCTCCATTATGAGGCTTGAAATTTCTGCCCCCAGTCCTCCTGTTTTTGGTGCCTCATGGACTATCAGCGCCCTGCCTGTCTTTTCAACCGACTTTATTATTGTTTCCGAGTCTATGGGAGACAGCGTTCTCAGATCTATAACCTCACAATCGATGCCTTCTGCCTTCAATTTTTCCGAGGCTTCCAGACAATACCTCACGCTTGCCCCCCAGCTGATTATCGTAACATTATTCCCCTCTCTCCTGACAGCAGCCTTCCCAATGGGAACCGTATATTCCTCTTCAGGCACATCCTCCTTTATGGCCCTGTATATCCTTTTTGGCTCAAAGAATATCACCGGATCAGGGTCCCTTATGGCCGAAACCAGAAGGCCTTTCGTATCATAAGGTGTAGAGGGCAGCACAACCTTCAGGCCAGGCGTGTGCACAAAATATGCTTCAGGCGAGTCAGAATGATGCTCAGGCGCATGTATTCCGCCGCCCAACGGGCTCCTGACGACAAGCGGACAGGTATACCTCCCCCTGCTCCTCGTCCTTATCCTTGCGGCATGGCTCACAAGCTGATCGAAAGCTGGAGGCAAAAAACCTTCAAACTGTATTTCTGCTACTGGCCGCATACCATTCACGGCCATGCCAATGGAGACTCCAATAATTCCAGACTCAGCCAAAGGGGTATCAAGGACTCTGGTGTTTCCGAATTTATCCAACAGGCCTGCTGTAGCGCGGAACACGCCCCCATCCCTGCCAACATCCTCCCCAAGAACTACCACAGTTTTGTCTTTCTCCATCTCCTGCATAAGGGCAAGGTTGACGGCCTCGACTATGTTGAGCTTTGGCATTATGAATAATTTGGCTTTGCGATAATAAAAGAGTACAGATGTAGATGCTCTCTAATTCTGAATTTTCCTTCCATCAGCAAGTGTGCAAAGAATCTACAAAACAAAGCACTATTTCAGCCTCATCCCGCCGTCCACATATATAGTGTCGCCTACTATGAAGGCGGCATCATCCGAAGCAAGAAATACAGCCACCTTCGCTATTTCTTCAGGATCAGCAGGCCTCTTTATGACTTTCATGTCCAGCACCTTCCTTACCCTCTCCTTGCCCATCCTGTCCATCCAGCTTGTCCTCACTAGCCCAGGGGCAATGGCGTTAACCCTCACATGGGGCGCCAACTCTTTGGCAAGCTGTACAGTAATGTTGTCAACGGCAGCCTTGCTTGCCCCATAGATTATGTTGCTTCCGCTGCCAATCAGGCCTACAACGCTCGACATGTTTATTATGACTCCAGATCTCTTCTCCAGCATATGTTTTCCAAAAACCTGGCAGCAGTTTATGACGCCTATGACATTCGCATCCAGCATTCTTTTCATGTCCTCATAACTGAGGTTGAAAAAAGCCTTTCTCTCTATCAGACCAGCATTGTTCACGAGTATGCCGATTTTCCCGAATTTTTCAATGGTATCCTTGACCATTCTTTCGACTTCATTTTTCTTTGAGACATCAGCCTTTATGGTTAAGACTTTTGTTCCAAGATTTTCTATGGCTCTTGCAGTTTCCTCAGCGCCTTTCCTGTCCGTATTGTAATTGACAGCAACATCAGCGCCTTCCCTCGCAAATTCGATGGCTATGGCCTTCCCTATCCCTTTGCTTGCGCCGGTGACAACTGCTGTTTTTCCTGCAAGTTTGCCTTTTTGCATATTTGATCACTCCAGTCTCTTCTCCTTTTCCGGATCAAACGCAGGCACGCATGCAAGAAATAGTTTCATCTTCCCCTTGAGATCATGAGGAACATTGGCCGGCACCATGACAATATCGCTCTGCTGCACATCGAATATTGTGTTGGCCAAAGTGAATTCCCCTTTGCCTTCAATTATAAAGAATATCTTGTCAAACCCTGACTTCACCTTCCCATGCCTGCCGTCTATTGTCACCACAGCGCAGCTTGCCGCAGGATACTGTTCGGCGGTGTTGTATGCTATGCCTTTGCATGCCCCAAAATCAAAACTCTGGCCGTTCCTGAGAGTGAATTTCATCAGTTGATTTGGTCCTTGTCATTAAAAATCAGCCTGTTTTGGAAGCCTTATCTCTTTCTGCAATCTCCTCCTCCAATCCAGCGAGCTGCTCCCTCAGATGTGCCGGCATTTCAGCATATGTATAGCCAAAGATATCCTCTA
>CAYJTA010000049.1:0-3967 GCA_964372825.1 uncultured archaeon
TAATTCACAAAAGCGCTGCTCAAATATATTAAAGATCGCAGTTTTCCTCTTTCTTTCAAAAAGCATATGGTGCATGAAATGATGTGCAAGTCCGCACAACTCGAAAAAAGTATTTATATACACGACACAATATGTTTCACATTGCTGCTTGGCAGGTTCTGATTGCTATGAAGGTGAGGATACTTTCGAAAAAACAGGACAGGATAGACTTCGTTCTCGAGGACTCTACGCCGGCATTCGCGAATGCCCTGAGGAGGGCGATGATCTCTGAAATCCCTACTCTGGCCATCCAGCATGTCGATTTTCATGACAACAGCTCGGTAATGTTCGATGAGGTGCTCGCCCACAGGCTTGGTCTCATACCCATTGTTTTCGATCCCGGGAAACTGAACCTGCCGGCAGAGTGCAAATGCGAAGGCAAAGGATGCACCCTCTGCCAAGTGTTTTTTGCTGCAGAAAAAACCGGCCCTGCAATTCTGGTATCAGGCGACCTCAAGTCAAGCCATAAAGGCGTTTTTCCTGTTGATCCCGATTTTCCCATAGTGGAGCTTCTGGAGGGCCAGAAAGTGAGCCTTGAGGCCGTGGCCAGCCTTGGAACAGCAAAAGCGCATGCAAAACACCAGGCTGCAATTGTAGGCTACCAGTATTTCGTTGAGGCAGAGAAGGCAAAGGATGAGGAGATGGGGGGGCTGGAGGACTGCCCTGCGGGCCTTGCGGAGGTGAGGGGAGGGAAAGTCATGATACTGGACCACTTCAAAGGCGATATACAAAGGGCATGCAGGCTGGAGAATTACATTCTGAAGTTCAATGACAGGAAGTTCGTGTTCAGGGTGGAGACTGTCTCAGGCCTGAAGCCTGACGGCATTGTCCTGCAGGCCGCTGAAATCCTTGGGTCCAAGGCCGCTGATTTTGCTAAGTCGCTGAAGGATGTTTAGAGAATGAGAATGAATTCGATTTTTTCATCTGAAAGGTTAAAACAAAAAAACAGGAGGCCTTGGGATCATGCGCCCTTGGGCTTTTCCTTCTTGCCCTTCAGCAGCTCGGAAAGGGAAACGCCGTTCACGCCCACCACTTTGAACTTCACTCCCCACATGCTTCCTATTGCCCCTCCCTGAGAGCCGCCGAGGCCTTCCACCCTCACAGTATCGTGCTCGGCTATGAATTTTATCGCATTTGTTCCCGGCACTATAGCTGTAATCTGGATGCCGTTTTTCACGAGCTGAAGCCTGACAGCTTTGATTATTCCCGAATGAGGCTGCTTCTGCTCTATTCCCTTCTTCTTGAGGACAATCCCTGTTCCCTGGGGCGCTCCTTCCAGAGGGTCGAGCTTCCAGAGCTTCTGCAGGTTCCGTTTCTTCTTGTCGGAGCTTGTTCTGAACCTTTTCCTCTTCCTTCCAAACTG
Source organism: uncultured archaeon (assembly GCA_964372825.1). Lineage (GTDB taxonomy): Archaea > Aenigmatarchaeota > Aenigmatarchaeia > QMZP01 > QMZP01 > JACPNN01. The sequence continues at coordinate 1,403 of CAYJTA010000049.1, forward strand.
CCTGGCAGAGAACAGTCCCATAATTATCGGTTCTTCTATATCACAGAAATAGGCTGCAGGGATTTAAATAAATTGGAAGGGCCGAAATGTCAGGACGGGAGAGGGAAATCATCGTCAATGCCGGGTTCAGTTCTCGTTTGTTCCTTTGGATTCATATCCACGCAATAAGGCACAAAAGTTTCTTTGGCTATTTCCTTGCATATCGGTCTATAGACTGACATAGCCGCAAAATCACAGCTTCAGCCTTGTGGCCACAGCGACGCTTATCCACAGCAGGCCTGCTATCAGGAAAAGGATGAAGGCTATAAGGAGAGCCAGGAAATAGTTTGGTAGGGTTACACCTACATCCATCCTCAGGTTGTTGATTATCCAGCTGCCTGCGACAAGCAGGAGCGCGCCTCCTATCCATGATGCTATCAGCCTGCCGTCTGTTCTCATTTCCCTGCTGATGAATATGGAGCGCATGGCAATCACTATTAAATAGTGCGGAAAGGCTTATAAATGTTATATAACAGTGTTATATCTTAAAGTTTATAAATACTTATCACTCAATGGTAGTTATGCCAAAGCCAAGAAAAGTGCTCACAAGGTTTATAGGCTATCTTATTACAGTCATAGCCCTCCTTCTCTGGCACGGGGGAAATATAGACGGCGGCATGGTATGGATTTTCGGGATATTGGGGCTGTTCCTTGTGCTTTTTGGATAAGCTTGCGATTATTGGACAGCTTTCATAATGAAAAGCGCTCCATGACATTGAAATTCTGGCTTTGGGGTGCCAAAAAAACGTATATAAAAACAACACGCTTATGGTATATTTATGCCGGAACAGCTCGTGGTAGAACAAAAAGCAGAGGCCAGACCTGAGCAGCCGAAACTCCTGCTGTTCGGAAAGTGGAATCTCGCTGAGGTCAAGGTTGAGGACCATGGCCTTGCTGAATACATAAACATCAAGCCTGTGATGGTGCCTAGAAGTTCAGGCAGATTCGGCGGGAGTTTTATAACGAAAAAGAAAGTCAACATAGTCGAGAGGTTCATCACGAAGCTGATGGTTCCGGGCCACAGGGGAAAGAAGCACCGGATAACTTCTGGAAGATGCACAGGCAGCACGGCTACGATATATGTTGCGATAGAGCGTGCCTTTGACATGATATACGAGAAGACAAAGCAGAACCCTGTGCAGATTTTTGTGAAGGCCATACAGAATGCTGCAACCCTTGAGGAGATTGCAAGCTACAGGCTTGGCGGCACTGTTGCCAGAAGAGCTGTCGTTACAAGCCCTCAGAGGAGGCTCGACATAACCCTTAAGAGCCTTGCCCAGGGGATATTCATGTCCAGGTTCGGCAAGAAGAAGGGCTTCGGGGAGGCCATAGCCAGCGAACTCATGGCCGCATACAACAACGACAAGGCCAGCCATGCGATACAGGAGAGGATGAGGATGGAAAGAGAGGCTGAGGGGGCCAGGTAAGGGTTTCGTGTTTTTATTTTCTGATTGACTGGGCAGGGGGTGGAGGTTAACGGATATAACACTGTTATATTTTCCGGATGCAAACCGAAACGCTTTTAAATTATCTTTCCAATTCTAATTACAGACACATTACAACTATCAAATAGTTACAAATATGAAAAAAATATTCATAACAGGCATCTTGCTTGTGTTCTTTTTAGCGTCCCCTCTTGCTTCTGCAGGCCTCAGCGTGCAGCCCACCTATCCCTCCTCTTCTTCTGTCTGGGCCCATATCGATTCAGTCGAGGTCTCAGGGAAGTATGCCACAGTCAGGCTGTCCAGCCAGAATGCCAACACATGCTACATCTCTTTTGAGTCCGGCTACAGGGAGTTCATCTACCCGTCAACAGGCACATACAGCTATGGCTATGGCTCGACAGGCACGTTCACGATTGTGTATGAGTGCTATGGGAGCGGCGGAAGAGCACAGCACTCTCAAACGATAACGATCAGGAATCCGTATGAGCAGCCATATACTTATCCTACTCCTGCACCCACATATTCGCCGTATCCGACACCGGCATATTCCCCGTACCCGACATACGCCCCGCAGCCCTCATATCCAACTGCAAGGTTCAGTTTCAGCCCCCAGTACCCCAAAGAAGGGGAGCAGATAATATTCGACTGCTCCTCATCTTATGACAAGGACGGAAGCATAGCCCGCTGCTACTGGAATTTCTATGGGCAGGGAAGATCAGCCTCTGACTATGGCCTTCAGCATACGCACGTTTTCGACAGGGCTGGAACATATTCATTCTCTGTAACTGTGTACGATAACCAGGAATATTCTTCGCAGGCAACAGGCTATGTGACAGTGCAGGAAAGGGCACAGCCTTCTTACACCCCATATCCGACCTATTATCCTACACCGACGCCTTCATATCCTGTTTCGGCCCATATCGATTCAGTCGAGGTCTCAGGAAAATATGCCAAGGCGTACCTTTCCAGCCAGAATGCTGACAGGTGCTACATCTCCTTTGAATCGTGGGGAAAGGAGCCTTTATCCCCATCAGCAAGGACATACAGCTATAGCTATAGTTCAACAGGCACATTCACGATA
>CAYJTA010000049.1:3977-7385 GCA_964372825.1 uncultured archaeon
TACAGCAGGACAGGCCAGCGAGACTTCCATACGCAGGTTGTCACCATAAGGGACTATCAGCCATATCCGACCTTCACGCCCACGCCGACTTACACTCCCTACCCCACATACACTCCCCAGCCGACGTACACTCCACATCCGACGCCAACATATTCGCCTTATCCGACCCCGCCAGCGCCCAGTTACCCTGTTGCACGGTTTACCTACAGCCCTTCATACCCAAGGACTGGTGAGGATATAATATTCGACTGCTCCTCCTCTTATGACAGTAACGGCATTTCATACTGCACATGGGATTTCTATGGCCAGGGGAGGCATGTTTCTGACTATGGCCTGCAGCACAGGCATGCCTTTGACAGGTCCGGAACATATAGCTTTGCTTTGACTGCATACAACAGGCTCGGCTATTCTTCACAGACTACAGGATATGTGACAGTGCAGGAGAGGCCGTCTCCGACACCGTCTCCAGCCTATGCGCACATAGATTCGGTTGAGGTCAATGGCAGAATAGCGAAGGCCTTTCTTTCCAACTCCAATGCAGACAGATGCTATATAGCATTCGAGCCGCAGAACAAGATATTCCTCTATCCTTCGGCAATGGTATTCAGCTACAGCTATGCCTATGCAGGCACTTACACTATCAGCTATGAGTGCTACAGCCCTTCAGGGAGCCATGCCATACATTCATATACCATAACAGTCAGCGACCCCTATCAGCCTCCGCCGGCACCAACTCCTACCCCGACGCCCACGCCAACACCTACCCCAACACCTACTCCTACTCCAACGCCTCCTCCAACTCCTCCGCCTGCGCCTGCAAGGGCTGACCTTATAGCGATGGATGTCTACCCTGAGACAACGGCAGTCTCCAGATACTCGCCGACATATGTCGCTGTCATAAAGAATGCAGGAAACTCAGCCGGCCAGAGGCCCATCCAGATCGACGTTTACATTGACGGCATACTTTCTTTCGGCTGCTCCTCCTCAACAGCAGTTCCAGAACCTGGGAATTCTGCCTCAGTAAGGTGCACAGGCCAGCCCCTTTACTCAGGCCTCCACAAGGCAACCCTTGTCGTGGACAGCTGGGATGTCTATGACGAAAGGAACGAGGCCGACAACAGCATAACAAAGAACTTCAGGGTGTGGGCGCCTACGCTTACATGGGAAGATAACTGATCTTCATCGGCTTTGCTAGCATATTCAGTGACTGCCAAAGGTTAAATTGCTTCCTTCTGATGTTATTTATGAAATCAATCAATTTGCTGTCTTCGTTTTACAACAAAATAAGCGGCCCATATTATTGGCTTGCCGGCAGACTGGCTCGCGGACAGCAAAAAGGCGTGATCCATGACCTCAGTAGGCTGGACCTGAGGAAGATCTGTGAGGAAAGGGGGAGACCTGACCTGTATGATGGCCTGAGTAAGCTTATCGTCATCGACCGGAAAAGTTATGCGGGCTACATGAAACGATATGAAAACGAGGCCAAAAGGCCTTTGAGCAGGGCCAAAATAGCCCTGAACATAGACCACGATGAAACTGCCTTGGCCAGCTCCCTTGCCGAATACAGGTTGACTGAAGAGGAAACAGTTTTTGCTGCTGCTGAAAGTGCTCCAAAGTTATGCTTTGAAATAGAGGAAACATATCGCCGGCTTAATTCTAGCAGAAACCCGGCAGAAGCGGCGGCAAGAAAGGGAGGCAAAGAGTAAACCGTATTTGATTCGGATTGTTCAAAAAGAAAAAGAGGGAGGCATGAAGTGGTGGCATGCCCTCCCCTAATTCCAGATGATGGGTTGCAGCGTGTTTACTGCATCATGATTGTTGGACGCTTTGAATGATGTTCAGTATGATATTGGACTGGGGTAGCATCCTGTTGCGCTTTCCATATGCCTTTCGCAGAGGCCTATCCCAACCTCGTGGATTGAGCACAGGTATTCCGCCTGCGAGCCGCATACCATGCAATTGCTCATGATTAAGACATTCCCGAGGTGCTTATAAATGGATTTCCCGAATTCATGCAGAAATGATGCCCAAATCTCTCACAATTCCGGCTCTTTGGCGACTGCATGGAAACAGGCGAATATTTTATTCTCTCTTATCTAGAAGCCTCAGGCCGCTCTTTTCGAAATGCCTTGTTCGCCGCCTATCGTATAGCGTGAGATAGTAATGATCCACGCAGGCATTGTATTCGTCCTCCGGGACAAACCATGCTTGCCCTTCAAAGCCCCGGGGCAGGCCTACTGGTATAAGGCGCACATCAAGGCAGTGGATGTTGCGAACCTCTTCCGCCTCACGGCGATAGTCTCCTGGCATATATACAATTAGGCGCAAGTTTTTTAAGCCTATAGAACATTATGCAGCGACTGCTATTTCCACGTCACATAGAGAAGGAAAAGCAGGCCGAAAAATTCGAGGCCATTGACTGTCAGGTGTGATGTCGTATAATATGTTATCTCCTTTGATATAAGCGCATTGTAGAAGTGCAGGTTAAGGATGTTCTGCACAAAGAAGGCCAGGGAAAAGAAGGCCAGGCCCAAAGTGAAGTTAGACTTTATCTCCCTGTAGTTCTTCAGGTAGACAAACAACAGCATGGCTGCCATTACCGTGTTTGCGGCTATCAGCACGAACACCATCTCATCAAGCAGTTCAGGTAATGGCATGTTCAACACCCAGTTTCTTCTTTATCTCCTCGAATGCAGTGAAATCTATTCTCTGGGAGAGGAAATACACTGCACCATATTTTTTCTCGCTCGACATTATAATATTATTCTCCTCCATCACTTTTATATGATGCTCTATGCTTTTGTAGTTCATCTTGAGCTTTGTGCTCAGCTGGTTGATGTTGTAAGGCCTCTCCTTCAGCAGGGAAATGATGTGTATCCTCGTGATGCCGCCTTTCGTTCCTGCAAGCAGGTACCACAGGAGCCTTCTCATCCCCTCTGCATCGAGCATATCTTAAATTGTTTAAGCTACATAAAAATGCTGCATCAGGAAATTATGCCTGCAAGGCCTGTTGTGGAATTAGTTCAGGATTCCGGTCCGAGGCCAAGGACACCCAGAGACGCCAGACCAAGGGCTATAATAAGGAAGGAAAGTGCTATCGCAACAGCTACCGGGACGACTATGATGCCGAAAAACGATCTCCACATGTCCATTTTATGGAGGGTTGAGACGCCGACAGTTGCGAGATATAAGCCGTACAGAAGTCCCAAGATGCCCGCATATGGGATTTCTCCCAGCAGCATAAGGGGCGTGTAGCCGTACACAAGGGCCTTATATGTGTTGAATATGCCCTGCTTGCCGCCAAGGCGCTTCACGCCGAGATGGGAAAGGCCTGTGCTGACAAAAGTAAAAAGAATCTAAAGTTTGACAGTATATATACCCCACTATAGAAATCCCTATCTTCCAGAA
>CAYJTA010000050.1:0-7121 GCA_964372825.1 uncultured archaeon
GATTCGGTATATAAATTTCCTGACCCCCACTCTCAAAACAGAAATATCCTTTCTTGACAACTGTTATCTGTTTTCCGTCTATCGTTTTTCTATCATCCTTAGCCCCCCTGTGAACTATTGCAATCTCGCAGGAATCCAGCTTTCCTGTCCACCTGAGCCTGTTGAGAGTATTGAAAACCATTATATCGTTTCAGGTATCTTTAGCCTTTCTCATCCTTATCGAGCGGCATTTCGGGCAGAGCCTTGTTGCAGGCTCCATGAAAATGGGCTTGCCCACGAATCCGCATTCCATGCATTCAAATTTGGCCATAGCAAACCTTCATCTGGCCACCACCCGTTTGGTTATCTTTGGCCTTATTTTTGTCAGCAGCCTGTGGCCGCAGAACTGGCAGATGACCCTTTTGGCGCTCTTCAGATCCAGCTGGACAATCTTCCCACAGTTCAGGCACTTGTAGTCCATCATAATCAATAAATATGATTTGCAGGGCAATATTTAAAAGCCACCTGAGGGAATGGTAATGATGGTGCACTCATTTAACAAATTTTAATATGGCATCGTCATTTGAAAGTTTTTCCCTCATCTCCTTCCCCATTTCCACAGCCTTTTCAAGTAGCATCTCTATCTCCTCCCTTGTAAATCCGGCGCTGCCGAACTTCTGGATGCTGCATATGTTGCCGTCATCCTTTGTGCTGACTGTCAGGCCCGCGTCAACAACCTTGCTTTCCTCAAACAGGGGATCGACGACAATTGTATTGTCTATCTTGCCGAATGTGACTGACACGGGCTTCCATTTCAGCGGAAGCTTCTTTTTCTTGGTCTCATAGTCTATCTTTTCGCCGTCATATTCCGGTATCTTCGCATTCATGAGAGCAGCAGTGGCAGCCAACGCAGATGCGTCTATGAGGTTGCCGTCATGGTTGAGGATATGGATGTCTATATTGATCATCCATACCTTTTCACCTTCTGCGATGCAGAGCTTCTCCATATCAACCGCATGGCTTTCCCTTATGCCCCTGTCCACAACCCTGGCAAGCTCTATGGCATCCTCCTCCGGCGGCCCGACCTCGAATTCAGGGCTTGCGACAGGGCTGAACTCTGCATTCACTATGAGCACGCCCTCATTCGGCGAATCAGGGAACGGCTCTCCGACTCCAAGTTTCACTCCTGCAAGCACAGCGCTGTTGCCTATCCTGACCATTGCCGAGCCTTCGGGCTTGGAAAAAGGGCTGTGCTGTACTTCTATCTTCCTGTATTCAAAGGGCCCCCTCTTGTCAATCCTCACACCCTTTGCTGCCAGAGACCTTATGTGACCCTCATCTATTATCATAGCCTCTCCTCAGCCCCCTTTATCCATTTGTTCGCCCTCTTCATGTTCTCCATGAAATTCTTTACAAAGGGCTCGAATGAGCATTGGCATACCTCTATGACGGCTTCCTTCCCTTCCGTCTTAAAGGCAACATGAATTTTCTTCCTGTGGCCTTCATTGGCCAGAGGATATTCTATGAAATTCACTGTTGTGCCTCTGGGCTTGATGTGGAGAGTTTCTGCCATATCAGTCCGGACCCCCTTCCTGCACAGCTTCCTTCGCCTCCTGCTGGGCCGTCTTTATCCACCTTTTCTTCAGCGCAAGCTTCTGGGCCTCATACAGCTGCATGCACCCCTTTATGGAGAGGTCCATAACCCTCCTGACATCCTCCAGGGGAAGATCGCCGTCCATCTGGAAAAGGGTTATCTTCCTTTCCTTCGGTATGTACGCTATCGGCATGTCACATTCTGTGAGCTCCTCTTCCTTGCCATTGAGATCTATAACATACTCCCTGTCTATCTTCCCTGCAGCAATGGCCACCACAAGGTCCCTCATGGGTATGCCTGCGTCAGCCAAGGCCACGCTTGCAGCGTTTATGCCTGCCGTCCTTGTGCCCGCATCCGCCTGCAGTATGTTTATGAACACATCAATTGTCGTCTTCGGGAATTCATTGAGGAAAACAGCTGGCTCAAGAGACTGCCTTGTCACTTTCCCTATCTCTATGCTCCTCCTGCTGGGGCCCGGCCTGTTCCTCTCCGTTGTGCCGAAGGGAACCATTCTGTAGACTGTGCTCAATACCGCCTTGTCGCTGGCCTGCAGATGCTTCGGGTGCAGCATCCTCGGCCCATATACAGCAGCCAGTGCTATTGTGCTCCCTAGCATGACAAGAGCAGATCCGGTGGCATTGGGCAGCACACCTGCTTCAATATACAGCTTCCTTATCTCATCCGGTTTCCTTCCGTCAGTTCTTGCCATATTCAGCTTCCTCCCCCTGGCCCATCCCATCAAGCATCTTTGCCACCTTGTCCGTCAAGCCTTCAACATAAGGCTGCGACTCTATCGTCCTCAGGATTTCAATGACAGTCTCGGCCTCTTTCCCGTCTATCCAGATGATGCCGTTCTGGCCTATGCATATCCTGCACCCCGATTTGTTCTTGATCATCGTTATCATGCTCCCCTCTTTGCCTATTATCCTCGGTATCTTTGCGGGGTTTATGCTCACAAGCCTCCCGCTCTCAAGCTTCCTTGCCTTCGGGTCCTGCATGGTTACATACACGCTGTCCAGCTGGTTGACGGCAGCCACGTTTGTATACAGCAGGTCATTTATGGCATACACGCTGGAAAGGCTCATCCTGTTTGTGTCTATGTATTGCCTTACCCCTGATAAAGAGAGGAAGGCATTGCATATTGGTGACACATAGAGAACCCAGCCATTTGACTGTATGTCTATGACCCTTGCCACGACCATATCCCCGGCCTTTGGGATGTAAACAGCATTCAGCGGCACCACGCTTACAATCCTGCCTGAAACAGACACAATCCCCAGCTTTTTTGCGTAAATGCTTTCCCCTTCCCGATACGTATTCCTCCCAGGCAGATAGTCCATGCTTTTTATGATCTCATCGCCCGGCACAATGAATTCCCTATCCTTCAACAACTCACTCATATGGTATTCAATCCCATAACGGAGAACAGTCCGTCCTTGAACCCTTCTTGAGACAAAAAGGGTGTAAATATGATAATCAAATATAGAACGTCAAGAATTTAAAGCTTCTTATAATGGCCGGCCTTGGGGATATAGTTTCTGCCATACAGCAATATTTTCAATATCAAACAGACTCCATGCAGGTCTACTTGAAAAAGACGGCCATTGGCAATTTATGCAAAGCCTATAATTTCCTCATTAGAATAACCAAATGCATGTATTTTTCAACTGAAGAATAAAATACAAAGAACTATAGTCCTAAAAATTCAAATCACCCTGGCGATCATAATATGAGATGTTTGGTCATAGGCTCCACTGGCCTCGTAGGAAAGGCTGTTTTTAGCAGTTTTATGAGGGATGGGATGGAGACATATGGAACCTACATGAACCATCCTGTTGGCAACCTTTTCAAGACCGATATAAGGGACAGGAACAGCCTCCGGAAAGTCTTTGAAAAGTCAAGACCTGATGTTGTTGTAATGACATCCGCACTCACATGGGTCGACTACTGCGAAACACACCAGCAGGAGACATGGGCGATAAATGTTGAAGGAACAAGGAATGTTGCCGATCTCTGCAGAAAGCACAGTTCTTCCATTGTTTTCATGTCAACAGACTACATTTTTGACGGTCAGAACGGTCCCTATAAGGAAAATGCAGAAATCAATCCCATAAATTTTTATGGAAAAACAAAGGCCGAAGGTGAAAAGATAGTCACCGGCCTTGAAACACATCTGATAATAAGAACCACAGTAGTCTTCGATTACAATGAGCCTAAGAATTTCGTCTCAAGGCTCATCGATCAGAACAAAAAGGGCATGGAAGTGAAGGTTCCCAATGACCAGTACGGAAACCCGACACTGGCCTCCAATCTCTCTGAAGTGGTCATGGAACTTGTAAAAAAAGGCAAGACAGGCGTATATAACGTCTGCGGCAAAACATGGCTCCAGCGGCATGAATTTGCCCTCATTCTTGCAGAGAAGCTTGGGCTGGACAAATCACTGATAACAGGGGTAGACACCGAAGAGCTGAACCAGGCTGCCAGAAGGCCAAAGAAAGGCGGTCTTGACACGGCGAAAATACAAAAAGAAGCAAGAACACACCTTCTCGATGTTCATGAATCGATAGATGTTTTCAAGAAAAAGATGGAAACCGGACAAGTCGCTCGCCAATGACTACAGCTAAAAAATAAAAAAATCATTTTCTTGATACTACCTTCACCTCTGCCTGCCCCGCAGCCATTTCATTTAGCTTGCTGTATATCTCCGCCTGCATGCCGGCGGGAATATCAGCAAGGCAGAGCCAGTATGCAGCCTGCCACTCCTCCTTTTTTATGCCCATCCTCTTCATGTAGAAAGAGGCTTTGCCTGCATACTGGACAGGTATCTTTACTGCTATCTCAACCATCTCAAACCTGATGGGTAATATGGGCTGTATCTTTTCGAGTATATCCTTGATCTGCTGCTCTGCAGGCCTGAAGGGGTCTATGACAATATGGACCTGCTCCATTGCATTCAATATCCTCAGGGACGGATGGGGGAGGCCTGATCTTGGGTCTATCCCCTGCCTCGATATTATGTCAGCTATCTGCTTCCTCTTCTCTTCCGTCATCTTCCTCCTCTGTTCAGTGGTTAGCTGCACATCGCCATGCCTTATTATTTCCTCCGCGGCCTTCAGCACGCTGTCTGTCCCAAAGGCCGACTTCAGGTCGGCAGAAGAAGCCCTGTCGCCTTTCTTTGAGTCCCTGAAAACCTCCTGTACAGCGAGCAGTCTTTCCATCCCAATTTCCTTCCCCTTTTTGAAATCCAGAGCCAGATCAGGATCAACCAGTATCTCAAAATCCTTGCCGTTCCTGTTTATCCTTGCTATGACGGCCTTTTCTAGGGAAACCATAGTTAGAATTGGCTCGGGGTTATTTAAGGGTAAATGGCATGTAAAATAAAGTCCCTGAAGATACACTTTTGCTTTGAAAACCCCCACGCCCGGATACAACAGCTTTTCATCAATTATTCGTCGCTTATGTCAGAATAAAGGAAGCATAAGATCTCTGAATCTTTTGCAGACTCCTTTTAACATCCAGACAACCAAGATGCGTGCCTATTCGATGTCGTTTTCTACTTTCGATAATTCAAGCGCGGCATTACACTCTATATAGATTCTGTGCATTACTTTCAGGTCTGTATCGTGGAAACTTGGCATAGCATGGCAGCTGTTTGGCAGTAAAGAAGATCGCTATTCATCCTGACATTGCTGGTGAAAATATTGTCTAGAGATAGCTCTTTTTACTGAAATCTACAACAGTGTTTCATTTTTCACCAAAAATAACAGAAAGCGATATAATATGACTGCATTTTCTTACAAAATATCTTTATTATCAACACTATTCAGAAGATGAGCGAAGAAGATAAATCACAACGAATTCTTTTGTTCTAAATCGAGAAGAGTAGAACAATATTCTGCAGATGTTTATAAAATCAAATGGACCAGGGAATAAGCCAAAAAAAGCCGCCAGAATCACATATACTGCGCCATCTCTTTCTTGTCCAGTATCTTCACCCCACTTGAATCAATCACCGCTATCTCCATGGTTTCCGGCTCCGCTTCCTTCTCCCCTTTCTTGAGGGCCTTGATGAGCATCTTTATGCCCGCCTTTGTCTCAATATCCCCCTTATACCCCGAATCGAATGCCGTCTTGGCCTTTGCGGATCCCCTTCCTATGGCCTGCGCATACCACTCGATCATTGTCCCTGAAGGATCAGTTTCATACAGCCTCGGTCCTGACTCATCACAGCCCGCAACCAGCATCCCTACCCCATACGGCCTCACTCCTGCATACTGCGTCACCAGATGCTTCCTGTCGCATATGAATGTCGTCAGCGTCTTGACCGATATGGGCTCCCCATACGTCACCCTGTTTATCTGCCCCCTTATCCTTGCAAGCTCCACCAATTCCCTGGCATCTGCCAGGCTTCCTGAGCTTACGGCTGCCGCATGGTCATCAATCTTGTTTATCTTCTTGTACGATTCGACAACAGCAAGGGGCATGGTCATCTTGACAGTCCCGAGAATGACAGCATCCTTTGTCCTCAGTCCTATGGCCGTGGTGCCGTTCTTCACCATTTGTCTTGCATACTCCACCTGAAGCAGCCTTCCGTCTGGGCTGAACACTACAATTGTCCTGTCATACGCCATATAACTCGGCGGGAGGGGCTGATTAGACATTTTTCATCACAGAGCCAAAGAGCTTTCGATACAGCAGATTAGCAATATCATGGTTCCCTTCTTTATAAATTTTCAAGAAATCCTCCCCCAAATCAGAGCTTATTTATGATTTTTCGGTGGCAATTATTTATTTTTATACGCCGACATTGTTCCGAAGGAATATTACCTTCCGATTCCCAATATTTGTAATGAACAAAAGGCTAGGCTTGCTTGCCGAAAAGATAGAACTGAACGGATCAGCGGCATGCCTGCTGACAGATGAAAACGACATCTTTTACTATTCAGGCTATAGGCCGACCAGCCAGTCCTTTCTGCTTGTCAAAAGCGGCGAAGCAAGGCTGTTTGCAAGCAGCCTGGAGAATGAGGCCGAAGAATTGTCTTCCATTGATGTTATCTTTATGCATAAGGCAGCCGAATTGAAGAGGCACCTGAAAATAAAGGCGCTAGCATTTGATGAACTCTCAATGCCTTCATACCTTTATCTCATGCTGAAAAAAGCCTGCCGGCTGGAGCCTGCCGCAAAAGCCATAAAATCCGTGAGGGCCGTGAAGGATTCCGGCGAAATAGAAAAAATCAGGGAGGCCGTGAAAAAGACAGCAGAGATTTACAGGAAGCTTGAAACAGAAGGAAAGAAAGAAACAGATGTGGAGAGGCAGATAAGAATGCTGCTGCTGGAAATGGGTTTAGAGGCCTCATTTCCGCCAATAATAGCTGCAGGCAGGAACACAGCTTTCATCCACCACAGGCCTGATGCGACTTTTATAAAAAAGAGCCGGCCACTGCTTATAGACCTGGGGGCACAGGTCGAGGGCTACTGCGCAGATGTGACAAGAACGTGCTACAGAGGCAGAGAAAACAGAATGAATAAGATCATAGAAAATGTAAGC
>CAYJTA010000051.1:0-7117 GCA_964372825.1 uncultured archaeon
CGATCTGGTATAACGCTCCTCTGCATGTCAGGCGCAGGTTCCTTTCTGCCCACCTTGGCAAGGAGTTGAGGTCCAGATACGGGACAAGGAGCCTGCAGCTGAGGAAAGGCGACACCGTGGTTATTGCGAGAGGGAACATGAAACACATTAGGGGAAAGGTGGAGTCCGTTGATACCAGTAATTCCAGGGTGTCAATCGAAGGGATCAAGATCAAGAAAACTACCGGGGCCGAAGTGCCCAGGTTTTTCCAGGCCAGCAACCTCACTATTGTCGAACTAGACACTGATGACAAGAGGAGGCAGGCAATACTTGAGAGAAAAACGAAGAAAGGTAAACCGGACAAGAATGGGAAGGAAGTGAAAGCTAAGGGAAATGAAATAAAGGAAACAATGAAAACAGAAAAACCAGAAAACAGAAAGAATGATTTAACAGACGAGGAGGCCAAATAAATATGGGACATCTCAAAAGGCTCTCAATGCCTGCATCATGGCCCCTTAAGGTGAAGGGGAATATTTTTGCGCCGAAAACCAGGCCGGGCCCCCATGCCGCTTCAAAAAGCGTGCCCCTGCTTGTTGTTGTCAGGGATGTCCTGAATTTTGCTGAAAATGCCAGGGAGGCCAGGAAAATAATTTTCCAGGGGAAGATACTCATTGACGGGAAAGAGATCAGGGAGCCAAATTATCCTGCAGGGCTTTTCGACTCGCTTTCCATACCCTCTGCCGGCCAGCATTTCAGGCTCATGCCTTCAGTGTACGGGCTGAAGCTGGCTGAGATAAAGGAAGATGAGGCGAAAACAAAGCCGTGCAGGGTTGAGGTGAAGAGGACGCTGAAAAAAGGCGGCGTTCAGATAGGCCTGCATGACGGCAGGACGATGATGGCTGACAGCAAAATCAGCAGGCTTGACACGGTGGTGATAGAGGTTCCGAAACAGAAGATTGTGGAGCGCTGCGGCATCGAGGTTGGAAAAAAGGCCATTATCATAGCAGGGACCAATGCCGGGATGGAGGGGACTGTGAAGGCTGTCAAGAACAGGAAATACATGCTTGAGCAGAGCACTGTGACGCTGGATGTGAACGGCCAAGAAGTGAAGACTGTCAGGGAATATGTGATGGCCCTTCCATCAGCGATGTCTCAGGCTTCTGTTTCTGAGATGAAGACAAGAAGGGGCAGGGCATGAGCGGGAAAATGAGGGAGATCAGGGTTGGGAAAGTGACGCTGAATGTAGGGACAGGAGCCGCCACTGAAAAGCTTGATAAGGCGAAAATTGTGCTGGAGAGGCTGACAGGCAGGAAGGCGGTGCTCACTGCAACAAGGTCCAGGACAACTTTCGGGACCCCGCAAGGCAAGCCGATAGGTGTCAAAGTAACGATAAGAGGGAAGGATTCAGTGGAGCTTCTTAAGAGGCTGCTGGAATCAAAGGAAAAAAAGCTCATGCAGGGCAATTTTGACTCAACAGGCAATTTCTCATTCGGAATTGAGGAGTACATACACATTCCTGGGGTCAAATACGATCCTGACATAGGCATAATAGGCATGGATGTTTCTGTCACCCTAGAAAGGCCGGGCTACAGGGTGAAGAAGAGGAAGATAGCCTCAAAGATAGGCAAAAGGCATCAGATAACAAAGGAAGAAGCAATGGAATTTGCGAGGAAGGCCTTCGGAGTTGCAATATTGGAGAAGGGGCAAGCAGCGTAAATTTCTCTTTCGGCAGGCATGAATCAATAGATATGCTATGGGTGAATGGAATCCATGAAATACCATCACAGAATATGGCTTCTTCTGTTCCTTGCATGGATGTTCAGCTATATAGACAGGTCCATAACAGGCCCCGTCGTTGCATGGATGATAAAGAACAAGGTCGAATTTTTTGCTGTCACAGGGGTACCGCATGCTCTTGGTGGGCTCATAGGTGCCATGTTCTTCGCAGGCTACATGCTGACGCAGTTCCCTGCAGGATATCTGGGGGACAAATACGGGAGAAAGGTGATGATAGTCATAAGCGCTGCATGGGCCGGCATTGCGACCTTCATAAGTGGCATAGCCAGCAGCTTGCTTGTTTTCATAGGCTCTCGCGTGCTGACTGGCTTGGGGGAAGGGGCCTACTATTCAAATGACAGGGCACTGATAACGGAAGTGACTCCCCAAAAGGAGAGGGCATTCGGCATGGGGATTGTGTTTGTAGGCCTTGCTGCAGGGCTGACTGTCGCAACTATTCTGACACCCTACATGATAGATTGGGCAGCTGCAGCCCTTGGAGGGTTTTTTTCTTGGAGGTTCCCCTTCCTGCTGTTTTCGGTTCCCACAATAATTGTCGGGCTTTTGATATACAGGTTTGTCAGGGCCGGCGGAAAAGATAATTATAGGGCTGCTTTGTCTCATCTGATTGCATATTCTGCGGTATTCTTTTTGGTGATAATGGCGATATATGTAGGCAGCACCTACTTGAGCGCAGTCTATTCCTGGGAAAAGTTCCATCTCCAGCTTCTGCAGTCACTGTCAATGACTGCAGTTGCTTTTGCCCTCATCTGGCTCATATACAGAAGGCTTGGGCAGTCAATAAGGCCTGTCCTTGCTGACAGAAATCTTCTGGCCATGTACATATCCGCCATACCGATACTTTACACCCTCTGGTTCTTCGGCTTCTGGATGGTTCTGCTGTTCTCTGATGCCTCAAAAATTGGCCTGACATCTGCGGCTCTGTATGCGGGAGTTTTTGGGATTGCGAATGCGATAGGATATCCGCTAGGAGGGAAGATTTCAGATATGGCTGTCCTGAGGGGCATTCAAAGGAGGAAGACGTACATTATAATGGCATGCATAGCGTCGCTCATGACGTTCCTGCTGGGTTATTATATAATGGCAGGCGGCAGTGACCTGGCCATGCTGGCCATGCTTTCCTTTGCTGTAGGCCTGCCCTTTGCGGCCATGCAGACTGTCCATATGGCCTTGACAGCCGACCTTTCCCCTCCTGCCCTGAGAGCGCAGGCCTTCGGCATGTGGAACCTGGTTGCTGAGATAGGCGCTATTCTTTCTCCTGTTATCACTGGCATCCTGAGGGACCTCACAGGGAGCTGGACAGCTGCCGTGTTCTCCGCGGGCCTGCTTCTGGCGGCAAGCGCTGTGGTGCTGTTGTTTGTCGAAGAAAATGTGCACCCATTGGCCAACATCGTTCAGTGACTTGAGTCCATGCAGCTGCTCTCAGAACATGGGTGAGAAGCCCGGTAATTTTTATATTCCCAATCTGACTGCAGGAATACGGATGAAACATTAATACATCCCCTGCCCACTATTCTAATGGATTCAGGCAGTTTGATCGAATTTTACAAGCATCTGGCCATGCTGAAGGGGCTCAAAAGAACCGGATGGCTGAGGCAGGGGATAAAGGACCCTGAAACAGTTGCAGGCCACACATTCGGCGTGGCTGCGCTTTCCATCATCCTTGCTGAAAACGAGAAAAATGTTGATGGAGAGAAGCTTTTGAAAATGGCCATGTTCCATGATCTTGGAGAATCGGTGTCCGGAGACATTACCCCTTTTGACAGGAAGTTTGAAAAAAAGAAAGAATTGGAACTGAAAGGTCTGAAATTGGCGATAAAAAGTCTTCCGGAAAAGATGCAAAAGGAAATTGTGGAGCTTTTTTTAGAATTCGGGAAAGGAAAAACAAAAGAGGGGAAAATAGTGAAGATGGCCGACAAGCTGGATATGTACCTGATGCTGCAGCATTATGGGAAGAAATGCAGAAAATGGAAGGAGTACTTCATTAAGGATTACGAGCGTTTCAACAGCAGGCATTTCACCGGGCTCAGCAGGGAGGCATATGAAAAAATAAGGGGAATGTTCCATGAAGTTTAGTTTCGGCGTGCAGACGCACCCGTGGCTTTCGAAGAGCATGGGTGATTATGTTGCAGTGGCCGCTGAACTGGGGTTCAGATGGCTTGAGGTCACGTTTGAATATTTCACATCCCCCAGTTTTTTGAAAAACAGGGATGCGGGAAAACTGAAAAGAGCGGCAGAAAGTTATGGAATACGGCTGACGGGCCACATGCCATACCTCCTCAGCTCTGTCAATTTCAATCCTGACGTAAACAGGGCCACGAGAAGCCTTTTCCTCAAAACAATCGATTTCTCCAGAAGAGCGGGAATAGAGGTCCTTACCCTGCACCCGCCTTACGGGACCGGCATAGATTCTGATCTGGTGTCGGAATGGATGCTGAAAGCCGAGAAAAGGGAGTTTGCGGCTATAGCGAAGCATGCTGAAAGGGCAGGGATGGTAATTGCGATTGAGAATCTTAACAGCAGCATGGAGGAGATGGAGTGGTACATGGAAAATTACGGCTTCGAGTTTACTTTTGATATGGGCCACTGGAACCTTTCCGGAAGAAAAGAACATTATTCGGCCTTCCTGAAAAGATTTAAAAGCAGGCTGGCGAATATCCATATCCATGACAACAAGGGCAAGGAGGATGAGCATCTCCCCCTTGGGGCAGGCAGCATAGGCTGGAAGGCCTTTTTCAGAAGGCTGAAAGAGCTTAAATATGCAGGCTCTCTAATAATAGAAAGCAAAACCATGGAGGATGCCGCCAAAAGCATCCTATACCTTGACAGAATCGGGATGCGGAGCAGGTGAAAAGATGACATACATGGAGATACTGAAGCAGATAGCAGGCAAGAAGCAGAAAGTGAAAAGGTTCATGAAATTTTCTGCGCCGAAGAAGAAGAAGTTCGGCAAGGGCAGCTTTGCATGCGTAAGCTGCGGCAGGCATGACGGCGTGATAAGGAAATATGGCATCATGTACTGCAGGCAGTGCTTCAGGGAGAATGCGGAAAGTCTGGGGTGGAGGAAGTGATATGAGGCACAGCATCATAGCTGACATGTTCAGCATAATAAAGAATTCGGAAGGCCTTGGAAAGGCGGAGTGCACAGTTCCTGCGAACAGCCTCGTCAAGGATGTCCTGAGAGTGATGCAGGGGCATGAATACATAAAAGGCTTCGAGTATCTGGAGGACGGGAAAGGCGGGAAGTTCCTTGTCAAGCTTACCAGAAGGGTGAACGACTGCAACGTGATAATGCCTCACTACAGCGTGAAAAAGGAGGATATACTCAAATACGAGAAAAGATACCTCCCTGCAGCGGGCACAGGCATGCTGATACTGAGCACCTCGCAGGGCGTAATGGATCACAATGAGGCGGGTAAAGCGGGAGCTGGAGGGAAGCTTCTGGGCTTCGTCTACTGATTATGGCAGAGGGAATGGAACAGGAAGCGGAGGCTGAGGAAACCGAAAAGAAAAAGAAAGCTGCAAAAAAGATGAAAGATATCAAACCTGTTTCTGATGAGAAAAAAGAGGATGATGGGAAAAAGAAGAAAGAGATTGATATCAAAGAGATGCTCAGCGAGAAGGCCAAAAAGATGATGGAGGAGCAGAAAGATAAGAAGATAGCAGAGGCCATAGAAGCTTTGAAGCAGATGCAGGCAAAGGATGTCGAGGAGAAGGAGAAGCAGGCCGCCAAAAAACTGAGAAGGCATGTAGAGAAGAGGGCAGAAAAGCCTAGGGCTGAAACGAGGCCTGAAGCCGGGGCTGAGAAAGAGAGAAAGGCAAAGAAGGTTGAGAAGGCAGAGGGGCCTGACAAGGCCTTTTTGAGGGAGATAAGGGAAGCCATAAAGGTCAGGAAGCTCATAATAGGCAGCAACAGGACGCTGAAGGCCTTTGCGAATGAAAATTTAAAGGCAATAATATACGCCTCCAACTGCCCTCAGGTCATTGTCAAGGATTTAAATACATGCGCATCAATATCAAGTGTTGCTGTGGCAAGGTTTTCAGGAGACAGCATCCAATTGGGTGAAGCCTGCGGGAAGCCTTTCAACATAGCTGTTGTGGGTATAGGAAAATGAATCTGAAACTAGGCACGGAAGAGGTAAGGAACATATCGTTTTTTGTGAAGGTGACAGGCATACAGCCGAAGGACTGCCTGCTGACAGAGGATTGCATCTACTTTGTTGTGGATTCGAGGAGGATGTTCGCCGTAATAGCCAGGGGAGGAGAAGGCATAAGGAAGCTAGGAAGGCTTTTCGGCAAGAGGGTGAAGATTTTCGGATATTACCCCACGCCGGAAGAGACCATAAGGGCCATGATACCGCAGGCAAAGAACATCAGGATGGAGAACGGCTCTGTGCTTGTGAGCATACCTGCCATGGAGAAATCAAAAGTGATAGGAAGGCTGTGAGACAATATAAAGGCCATAATTGAGATTGTCAAGAGGCATTTCGGATTGATGGATCTTAGATTGAGATACTGATTTGTCTGCAGACTATACGCTTGTATGGCTCCTGTAATTGATTCTGCAAAGCGATTAAAAGTCTCAGGCCAATTTTATTTTGATTGAAATGAAGAGTGAACTTGCAGTCGCAGCTGCCGGGGTAGTTTTGGGATTGATGGTGACTTCTTACTTTGCTGATGCGCAGAGCCAGAGCATGGCCGATGCGCTTGCCAGGCTCTCTTCTCTTGAAAATGCAACCAACCAGCTTAAGGCGAGGGTTGCAAGCCTTGAAAACAGGACCAACTATCTGGAATCCTTTGTCAGCATAATCACAGGCAACATAAACAACGTAATGGGCGCCATATGCTCTGTCCACAGCTTTTCCATCTGTCCGGTCGGAGGCTCATGCACGGATGAGTGCACAGTAGGTAGCAGAACGTGCTCTTCCTCGACAAGCTATAAAATCTGCGGCAACTTCGATTCAGACAGCTGCCTCGAATATGGCACTGCCACAGCATGCTCCGCTGGCCAGACATGCTCGAATGGCCTTTGCTCTTCAGGCGGCTCATGCCTGTCCACAGGTTCAGCATGTACCGCCAACAGCCAGTGCTGCACGCAGAGCTGCCAGCTTATGCAAAATTGCGAGTCAAAGAGCTGCAAGGGCATTATTTCGCAGTCATCATGCGTTTCAAAGAATGGCTGCCAGTGGTACAGCAGCTTCTACACACATGAATGCAGAGGGACGTACCAAGTGTGCAGTACTACAGGACCGAAGTGCCAGTAAATCTCACTTTTCGGTATAAGTAATCCCTTTCTTTGGATATCTTACCCTTTCTTACAGCCCTTTTGCTAAGTTATAAT
>CAYJTA010000052.1:0-7065 GCA_964372825.1 uncultured archaeon
GGTGAAACGGTTAAGGAGGGTTAATTAGGGTCCTTAAATGGTACTATACCCTTTCTGCATATGGGAAGCAAAAACAAAGCATAAAAAGTTGCGGAATAAAGTTAAGAGAGGAGGAGTGATAGCATGAAAGAAAAACATTCAAAGTACTTCATCAGACATGCTGAAGAGGTGACAGGCTACCCTGTGGTGCTCGTAGAAGATCCAAATTTGCCCGTAACTACATCTTCAAGCTCTGATATTTCTGAGTTCTTTAGGAGAAGAAAATTTGTGATTCGATATAATCAGGAGAATGCTGAGCATATCGTAGACCATGCCATCTGTAATGAGGCAATTTACATAACAAGGGTATGGGATGCTGTCAAAAAACAGGAATATAAAGTGATGAAAACAGCAAGATCGGCTTTGAAGGCTGTGGATGACATTCAGAGAATGCTGACCAGAATACCTACTAAATTAATGATAGTCATGGCCCCAGCATTGAGGTGCTGGCAGCTTTCAGAGCTTTATTGTATTCCTATTGCCATCAGGAATGAGCAGAAGATATCCCGATATGAATGGTATCGAGAAGTGCAGAATGTGGCGCTTTCAGAGGTACTTTCACAAAAAGCTAGACAATTGGAGAGAGAAGAAAAAACTGCCAGCGGTTATAAAATGGAATTCCACGATAATGTGAAGGCTTTGTATTCTGCCATGGCTTTGGGCTTCTCTCCTCTCATAAGCAGAGAAGATGGCAGAAGCGAGATTACGAGGCCGTTTGAGGAACACGGCGACATCTATAAAGGTGAGGAATTGATACAAATTCTGAATGAAATTCCTGATTCAGGTCATGGCAGCGATATTAGGACTATTGACCTGTGGGCTGAGAAATTAGGATTGGACGGATGGTACGAATGGGCTTCTGAACTTGGAATTTCTTAAGCAAGGTATTTATCACTCTATTTCTCGTCAAGCAAAAACAGATGCGGGTTCTCCAGATATGTCTTCACCTCATTGGTGAATCGTGCCGCATAAGCCCCGTCCACAATCCTGTGATCGAATGAGAGGCTGATGGGCATTATTTTTCTGATGACTATAGAATTGTCCTTTACAACCGGCCTCTCATGTATCCTTCCCGGGGCAAGTATTGCAGCCTCAGGATAATTGATGATGGGCGTGGCAAAGATCCCTCCAATAGAGCCCACATTGGTTATGGTGAATGTCCCCCCTTTCATGTCCTGCAGGTCGAGCTTCCTGTCTTTGGCCTTGTTCGCCAGAATCTCAATTTCTTTGGCAAGTTCAAATATGCTCTTGCTGTCAGCGATTTTTATAACAGGGACAATCAGGCCGCCTTCCACATCCACTGCCAAGCCTATGTTGTAATATTTTTTCAATATTATTTCTGATTCCTGCTCATCCAAGGTGGCATTAAGATATGGGTACTTCCTGAGGCCTTCTATTACCGCCTTTATTATGAAGGGAAGATAGGTCAGATGGATGCCATGCTCCTTGGCCAGCTCCTTCAGGCTTTCCCTTATCTCCACAAGATGGGTGACATCTGCTTCTTCTGTATGGGTGACATGGGGGATGGTGAACTTGCTCTTGACCATGTTCAGGGCGACAGCCTTTCTTATCCCCTTGAGGGGTATTCTCTCCAAATATCCGTACATGTCATACTTTTTTGTGACTTTCAGGCCGATGGTCTGCTGCTCTCCTTTGTCATCCTTCAGCTTTGCAAGACTTTCCACATCGGATCTTGTTATCTGGCCGTGTGCCCCCGTGGCCGAGACTTTTTTCAGGTCAACTGCAAGCTTCTCGGCTATCTTCCTTACAGAGGGCATTGCTGAAGGTCTTATTGTTTTTTGCTCTTGCTTTTGTTCGATAATTTCAGGCAATTTCCCAGAAGGCCTGATTTCTTCAGGGGCCTCTTCCAGGACCCCCACCACAGCCCCTGCGTCCTTCTTCGGAGCTTCTGCCTTAATTTCTTCCTTTTGCTTGATTTTGCTCTCGGCTTTAATTTCAGGCCTTTTGATTTCAGCTGCAGGAGACTCTTTTTCACCTTCCTCAAGAATAGTGACCAATACTTCTCCTACTTTTACAGCATCCCCTTCCTTAAAGTAGAGCCTTCCTATAACTCCAGCTCTAGGGGAAGGTATCTCGACAACGGCCTTGTCAGTCTCGACCTGTGCAAGAACCTGATCCTGCTTTATCTGCTCCCCTTCCTTCACCAGCCACTTGACTAGCTCGCCTTCTGTTATTCCTTCCCCCACATCGGGGAATCTGAAGTCGAAGGGCATCTTTATCGGATAAATATTGGATCATGGGCTAAAAAATGGCTCTTTCCAGATGGCAGGATGCTGGTCAGCGCTGCTGGCTGCTGCTATCTTTTTGCTGGTATTCAAGCACAAAATCAAGGCAAAGCCTTTTTACATGCGCCTTGAATTCGCTGAAATCATTGCATATGGGCACCACTAAGCCTCCTTCCTGAACAAAATGGTTGACATAAGATTTTTTGTAGTATAGCGCGTACAGATATTCCGGCCTGACTGCCACGAGATATCCTACATCTCTTCCATAGTATTCTCTGACAGGTTCCAGATGCTCCATTACTCTTTTCGGAGAAAGGGTATATTTCAATGCTGCAGATCCGCCGTGCTTACGCGCCTGGGATAAATTCGCACGATTCTTGGTCAACGTTTTGACTTCCAGGACGGTTGGAAGACCGCCGATTATTGTTATGCCGTCATACTCATGCAGGGTTATGTTTTTCTCCCTGTCATAAACCCGTAGTCTATGACAGTCTGTCTTGAATCGAAGGTGACCTACTTCAATCCCGTCCTGTATGCCATGACACAAAGAAATCCCATAGGGGTTATTCGGGATAGACGCCAATGCCTTCAGCTTCGAATGCATGGAGATCTCTGCGGCAATGCCCGTTGGTTGGGAGAAGTCATAGCTTCTCACGCCTGCAAAAAGCATGGATGGTCTTGCAATGAGCTGTGCATCAACTTCCTCCCAGTCAGTTTCAGTAAGGGCAAGTGCATCCGCCAGCCTTTTGAGTTTTTCGTTCGACTCCATTTATAGAAATTGTGTAAAAGAAATAAATAAGCTGACGTCGGTTTTTTCGAGGTCTGACAGTCTTTCGCCATGAATGTGTGTGCAGAAAGACGTAATCTTTGATTTTACCTTGGAACAAATATGCTTCGGTCCTCTCTCTTGTCAGTCTCGACCTGTGCAAGAACCTGATCCTGCTTTATCTGCTCCCCTTCCTTCACCAGCCACTTGACTAGCTCGCCTTCTGTTATTCCTTCCCCCACATCGGGGAATCTGAAGTCGAAGGGCATCTTTATCGGATAAATATTGGATCAAGGGCTAAAAAATGGCTTCAACTATTTTTGTCTGCTCCTGCTTACAAGGTATATAAAGCTCTTTGGCAAATATATAACATGAAGCCGGCAAAGCCTATATTTGGTGATGAAGCTCTCGATGAACTGATCAGAGAAATCAGGTCAAAACGGCTTGTTACGGAGGAAATGGTCAGATCAGTTCTTTAGGGTGGAGTATTTTCAGTCCCAACTCTTTTTCAAGAAGATGATGGCCTATAAGCTTCTGGTCAATAGTCACGAATGCGGCTGCACCCTCTTGTGAAGCAATGGTCAGATGCAGCACATCGTGCATCTCCAAGCGTGTTTCAAGTCCCAGCAGGTTGGCTGCCTTCTGGATCGCTGCTTCTTTCAGAGAAACAGTTCCAAGGCCAAAGCGGCGGATGAAAAGGGGCAGGAAATTCAGCAGCAGTTCAGGCTCAACTGACTTCAGTGCTGCTTCGGTGAATTCGCCCAAAATAAGGGTTGAGACTGAGCCCCTGTATATTTTCCCAAGCCTGGCCAAATAGCGCTCGCAGTGGTTCCTCTGCTCGATGCTCTTTGGAGTCAGAGATTCCAGAAACACAGAAGTGTCAATGTGATGCAGAGGCTTGGCAAGCCACCGCTTCTCCAATCTCCGTCGTGTCTTGCGCTCCATAGATCATTGATTGAAGGCTGTCTTAAAAAATTTCATAGTCTGCTTTCCGCTATTCCCTTGTCAGGCAAGGGAATCTGAAGTCGAAGGGCATCTTTATCGGATAAATCATCATCAAGGATTGGCCTGTCTGCCTCTGAGCCATAGCTATTCCCATTCCGGCGGCCCCGCAGGGAAGCTTCTTCAGTCTTGTATGATTTCATGTTATCTGCCAGGCAGGCCATGGCAAGGGTTTTGCATTTCCGCTGCCTGCCTGTTCCTCCCTCACTACATCAGCATTGCCCATTTTCATAGGTGGCCTCAAACTTCTTAAAGGCTGGCAAAGGCAAGTTGTGGTTGTACGCAATTTCGCTCTCCTCGGATGCGGATTCCATAATTGTCTGCATGTTCAGTCGAGGCCCAGCAGTTCGTGCAGCTCTCCAAGATCACCCAGATAATGGGATTCCAGCCCATCTATTGCCTCTTTCTCTATCCGGATGATGTCTTCCGTGCTCAAGTCCAGCATTCTTGCTGTCTGTTCAACTGTCAGCCTAGGGTGCTTTGAGCCTCTTTTCAGGTGCCATAAGCCATAGCGGTATCTGAGTATGTCCTCCTGTTCTTCCGGAAGCTTTCTGAGGCCCGCAATCAGCCTTTCCGCTGGCGATTTCTCCCTAGTAAAAGATTTGCCAGCAGGTTTTCTGCCGGCATCATGCTCCCTTGTTTCTCTCCCGACCTGAGGCTGATTTCTGGCATTCTCCCAATCTTTATATCTGCCCCATATCTGTTTGAAATCTGAGCTTATTCCCGCCGGGGATTGATTCCTGACATTCTCGCCTCCTGCAGAATGCCCTCTGTCCTGCAAATCTATTACCCTTACCCCTGTCTGGCTGGTTTCTTCGATTGGTATTTCTCCTTTCTTGTCCCGGAAGCCGTAGTGGCGTCCGAGAAACTCCATATCCTTCCTGGAAAACTCTCTTGACAAAAATACTCTCAGCTTTTTTTCCGCCACTATCTGTATCTGCCTGATCCTTTCCTTGGTTAAGCCGAAAACTTTGGCTACTTCTTCCAGCGTATCCGGCTCCTCCTCTGTCTGGGTTTCCTCATTCCAGAGGCCATACCGCAGTTTAACTATCTCCTTTTCCCTTGGAGAAAGCCTTTCTACGGCTGCTCTCAGCTTTTCGTCAAGAAACTGCTTCTCCATCACATCTTCCTGTGAAGGGGTTTTTGTGTCGCTTAAAAAGGTTTCCAAAGGCCTTTCATCATCGTCATCGTCAGGCTTCCGATCATAGGAACTTGTGTCCGAGTAGAGCATTATCTTCAAAGTTTCTCTGACATGTTTCCTCGAATGTTCGCTCTTGCCCAATTCCGGGTCTTGGGAAACCATGGCCTTGTAAATCTCATCCTTGGAAGGCAGAACTCCGAATGTTGCCCTGTGGCCGTCAATAGCTTTGTAAATCTTCCGCATCAATTCACGTTTATGTGTGGGGATCCTGATGGTGCGGCCCTTGTCGGCTATGGCCCTTGTGATGGCCTGCCTTATCCACCATGTCGCATAAGTTGTGAATTGATAGCCTCTCCTGTAATCGAATTTTTCTGTGGCCTTCATCAGGCCAAGATTGCCTTCCTGGATGAGGTCCAGAAGCTGAAGCCCCCGGCCTTGGTGCTTCTTGGCGACACTCACCACAAGCCGCAGATTGGCAGTGGCAACTATGCCTCTTTTAGTCTTTTTTTCTTCCTCTGAGGGAGCAGACTCAATCTCCATGAACAGCTCTCTAGTTCTCTCATGCGGCAGCAATGGTGTCCTGCCGATCTGCTGCAGATATATACGGACGTAATCAGACCTCATGTCCCTCTGAACATAATCATCATCCGTCTCATCCTCTTCCCGCTCTTCCAATGGCCTTGAATAGGGGGCTTCACGCCTCCTGGTTCTCCTTGGTGCGGGAGCGATTGGGATACCGATATACTTATCCGCTGCTGAAGGGGTTACAGGTTCCTCAAGAGGAATTTGTAAATCTGTTTCCAAATCAGCATCGTCCTCCGTATCATAGCCTCCATGCCTTGCTTCAGGCTCTATTCCAATAATTTGTGCATCTTCCTCTAAGGCAGGATCAGGAGCCTGATAATCTCTGTCTGCTGTCCTAGGTTCAGCAACCCCTGGCTCAAGGACCGTCGTGCCTGCCTGAGTGCCGGAATCACCATGGGCTTTGTATTTTCGAAGAGAAGCAGCTTTTTCCCTGTATAATTGAGACAGCCCTTCTGAATGCTCAGATAGAAGGGTAAAGGCAGAGATTGCGACCGAGCCCATATGTCCTCCATTCCCGTCTGTCTGGGTGCCTCCCTTCCTTTTCAGATCGCTGGCCTTGTAGCGCCGGAGAGAAGCGGATATGGCTTTATATGCTTCGGACAGTTCTATCTCACGCCCAGACAGGAGGGTGTAGATGGAGGTTGCGGCTGTGTTTCTGTGTTTCATACTCTCAACCATGCCGGGACAGGAGTGCGCTAGTGTTTATATCTGTCTCCTGCGCCTGCTCTCGCATT
Source organism: uncultured archaeon (assembly GCA_964372825.1). Lineage (GTDB taxonomy): Archaea > Aenigmatarchaeota > Aenigmatarchaeia > QMZP01 > QMZP01 > JACPNN01. The sequence goes on from CAYJTA010000052.1 coordinate 6,514, forward strand.
TTCAAAATCTTTTCTGATCTTGTACAACAGTGTCTTCTCGCCCACACGTCTTATGGATCTGTCAACAATCTTTTTGCCCTCGGGATGGGCCTCGACAAGGCCTTTTGTCCTTTTTATGTGTTCATATACAGGAGGTAAAGACATATGAAGCACCTCGGCTATCTGGGTTCCATTCAATTCACAATACAGCCCTTTAACCACTGCTATTGGGGTGCTTAAATCCCCATATGGAAAATCCTTGCTTCTCTTCCCTTTCACTTGCTTCAGCCTCATGTCCACGCCGTAAAAATGAAGCGTTTCGCTTTCTTCGTCTATCCATGCATCCTGGCTTCCTTTCGGGCCGGACTTGGGCTGGCCGCCGGAAGGCTTTGTTATCAGACCACGGAGCTGGCCGTCCAGATCTGAAAGCCTCTGGTAATGCCCTGCAGCATGTTTTAAAAGGGCTTCCCTTTGTGCGCAATTTGTGGCCAGCTCAGTGGCCAGTGCTGACATTTGCTGATGGCCTCTGGCAGCCTGCTTTTCAGAGCCCTCAATTTGGGCGTAATGCCTCTT
>CAYJTA010000053.1:0-938 GCA_964372825.1 uncultured archaeon
CCCAAGACCTGCCCCCAGTTAAGTGCAGCATGCGGCACCTTCCCTGACGGCTGCGGAGGGGCAGCAAGCTGCGGCACCTGCTCTGGCGAAAGCTACTGTTCAGCAGGCACGTGTCAGCCGCTTGCAGTTCCACCGGCCTGCTCTGATTCAGATGGCGGGGACAATTATAACACAAAAGGCACGGTCAGCTTTGGTGCCTTTGCAGCAACAGACTGCTGCTCTTCTTCAGGAAGCAGCCAGTGCCAGTCCACAGGCAGCCAGCTTAGCGAATACTACTGCACAAGCGGCAGGCAGGGGAGAACCACATACTTCTGCAACTGCGCTGATGGCAGGTGCGCAGACATGCCAATAGGCAGTGATGTGCAGCCTGTATGCAAGGATGATGACGGCGGCTTCAATCTCGGGGTAAAAGGATATGCAGTTCAGGGCATCATAGGGGCTTATGACTGCTGCCTCGAAAGCCCGGCAAGCAACAGATGCACGGACTCTGCCCAATATATATCTGAGAATTCCTGCTCGCCTGCAGGATCGATAAAAAGCGAAATCCATTACTGCCAGTACGGCTGCCAGAACGGGGCGTGCCTTCCTGCGTCCCAGAACAGCGCCCCTACAGCCTCCATGTCTGTTTCAGGCAACCCTGCTGTAAGCAATCAGCTCCTGTTTGACGCTTCCTCGAGCAAAGATCCGAACGGCACGATAGCAAAATACCAGTGGGATTTCGGCGACGGGAACAAAATCTCAACAGAGTTCAGGAAAGCCAGCTATGCCTATGCGAAGCCTGGGACATATAAGGTTTCTTTAATCGTAACGGACAATTTGGGGGCTTCATCAAGCACCTCGAAGACTGTCAGCATTGTGCAGACGCAAAAGCCTGTCGCAGCCTTTTCCTATTCGCCCTTGTCGCCAGCTCCTAACCAGGCGATCAAGTTTGATGCAGG
>CAYJTA010000053.1:948-7020 GCA_964372825.1 uncultured archaeon
GGGCAAGCTACGACCCTGACGGGAACATAACATCATACATGTGGAGCTTTGGCGACGGCACAGCCGGAACAGGAAGAGTGTACACAAAGACATACAAGGCCGCAGGAAATTATATGGTAAACCTGACAGTCACGGACAATTCAGGGCTGTCTTCTATGACATCAAAGGTTGTATCTGTCTCTGCTCCACCACCGCCTCCAAACAAGCCGCCTGTTGCAGCCTTCGCCTCATCTCCAGCTGCTCCAACAACAGCCACGCCAATCACCTTCGACGCCTCTGCCTCCAATGATCCCGACGGCACTATAGCAAGCTATTCATGGACATTTGGCGACAGAACTGCAGGATCAGGGAAAAAGGCCACAAAATCCTATTCTAGGGCAGGAACATACGCTGTTGTGCTGACAGTGACTGACAACAAGGGGGCAAAAGGTTCAGTTTCGAAGCCAGTTGTCGTGTCCCAGCTGCCGGCAAACAAGCCGCCTGTGGCGAAATTCACATTCTCCCCTTATAACCCGACTACATCCACTTCCATAACCTTTGATGCATCTTCCTCTTCAGACCCTGACGGGACAATAGCTTCCTATTCATGGAGCTTCGGCGACGGAACCATGGGGTCAGGAAAGACGTTAACAAAATCCTATTCTGGAGCTGGGACGTATACAGTAACGCTCACTGTGGCTGACAACAAGGGGGCAAAGGGCTCTGTGTCAAATGCTGTCAACGTTTTAGAGCCGCCGAGACCGTGGATTCCGCCGTGGACTTTATGGAGGACAGAAAGATCCCTATTGCCGTGGGAGCAGCCAAGCCAGCCTTCAGCACCTCAGACAGGGCAGCAAGAAGGGTATGACCAGCCGGCAGCAAGGAAATTGCCGGGCGGGAGAGGATATTATGTTGAATAATATTTTTTCGAACATGCAGCATCTGTTTATCTCTCGCTTGCAGGAAGAACATTGAAATAGAGCTAATGCCACTAAACCTACTTCACAATCAGCTTCGCCCTCTCGATGTCCCATTTCCAGTCTGCTGGAAGGATTTTCCTTCTGATGTAATAATAGGCCAGCCTTCTTATCTTCGATTCTGTTATCTCATAGCCTCTCTTTGCTATGGAATCTCTTTTGCTCTTCTTCAGGTGCGCGTCCAGCATGACGGCCTTTTTGAACAGGTTCATCATGTCCTCAGGCAGGGGAGGATAAAGGCTCCTGGACTTGAGCACCTTGGAGAGCCTTATGCCCTTGATCCTTGTCGTGGGGATGCCATACTGGTCCCTCAATATAGTGCCTACCCTGGCCGACTGGAACCCTTTCTTGGCCAGCTTGACAACAAGGTCCTCTATCTCCTCATTGGTAAACTTGACCCAAGTCGCTATCTTCTGCACAGGTTTCTTGCTCCCGTGCTTTCCCTTGGCCCTCGAATACACTCTTGCCATATCCTATAGAGATGCAATCGGCCATTTAAATATTCTATGCAGGCTCTGGAATTATTATTGTACAATCGTTCAAAATAAAATTATAAAATGAACATCCGTTTAATAAATGCTTCCTCACACAACCGGCTCCTTGAGACCATGCCCTGTAAGTATGCACAAAACCCTGCTGTTTTCTTTTACCGTTTCTTTCGCCTTCAGCAGCCCTGACAAGCCAGCAGCCCCGGAAGGCTCGACAGAAAGCCCCTCCATGCGGGCAAGCATATCCCTTGACTCAAGCAATTCTTTATCCGAAACGATATCACCAAAACCCCCGGATTCCTTCAGGGACTTCAGCGCATTCTGGCCATCCAGAGGGAAATCGCATTCTATTGCATCTGCTATTGTCCTCGGCCTTTTAATTTTTTCCAGTTTTCCATCTTTCCACGCCCTGAAGACCGGACAGCAGCCTGCAGCCTGCACTCCGGCAAGCTTTGGCATGGCATGCGAAATCCCAAGCAAATTCGCTTCTTTTATCGCTTTCCATAAAGCAGAAATGAGAATCCCATTCCCCACAGGCAGGAAGACATAATCAGCTTTCATCTGCTCAGAAATCTCCAGCCCGATAGATTTTGTCCCCTCCCTCCTGTACAGGTAGTCACCCAACAGGAAGTATTCCTCTTTCCCGGCCATTCTCTCTGCGTGCTCTATGACATCTGAATAATCCTTCCTTATCCTTTCCACCCGTGCCCCATATGACAGTATCTGCCTCATCTTGAACTCATTCGCATGCCTTGGAACGAGCACTCTGCACTTTATCCCTGCGGCAGCAGAATAGGCAGCTATACTGGCTCCCATATTCCCTGTCGAGGCCACAACAACCTTGCTGAAACCCTTTTCCATGGCCTTTGCCACCTCTATGCTGCTTCCCCTGTCCTTGAAGCTGCCTGTCGGGTTCAGCATCTCCAGCTTGAAGTAGAGCTCAAATGGAAGCTTGAGCTTCTTTTCTATATTTTTTGATCTTATTATCGGAGTAAACCCTTCCCCCAGAGAAACTATTTTTTTGACAGGAAAAAGCTCCCTGTATCTTGAATAATAGAAGGGCCTTGATTTTATGGCAGTCCTTATTTTCTTCAATTTCCTGTAATCAAAAACAATCTCCAGATTAGACAGGCATTTCTTACATCTGAAAATCATTTCATCTTTATCATGCTTTTTTCCGCAGGAGACGCACTGTATATACTTCTCGAACATCAATTAGATTATATCCAACCGTGCTTATCAGCTTCAGCACTGTACAGGCCTCTGCAGCCTCATGGAACTTGTGGCCAATGTGACCGTGTACGAGCCGCTGCTGCAGCCTGTCGATGGATTGCCGCAGTCATACTCCAGTATCTGTATGGCCTTCTGACCCCTCCTGAGGGGGAAGGCCGATGAAGTCAGATTTACGCTGACAACCTGTGTGCCTCCAGGATACATGATTTCCTTCGTGATGAACCTGTCCACACTCAGGGACTCATCTGTTGTAGTGGCATATACCTTTATTTTCCCCAACTGGCAGAGAGCGAGGTCTTCCGGCATATGGAATCTGTCGTTTGCATAGAACCCGAACTGGGTTGTAAGCACTGTATAAGCTATGCCGAGAAGTGCCAGCGCTATGAAAACCATGACAAGAACCGAAATTATGGATTCAATACCTTTTCTCATTTATTCCACTCATCTCACTTCAGCAGACTGGCTCAATAAAATATATTGCCATTCTTTATATAAGAACTTTTTGAGCACCTATCTCTCGAAATCGACAGCATAAGAGCTGAACTCCCATGCAGCGCCTCCGCATCCAGTTTGATCCTTCTTTTCAATCCTCATTGCGGTATCGCCTGTAAGCTGCATTATGATGACAAACGAAACAGGAGAATCACTGAACCTGTCCCTCGGCTCAAAGCAGTATATCTTCCCATCCGCTTTCACGTCCCTGAAGTCCCTGTTTATAGTGCCTGAAATTTCCGGCCTGAAGTAGTACAGGCCAGAAGGTATATTGCTCGAGGTCCCGACAGAAAAAGCAGCCTTTGAGGGATCAACATTATCATGCACTAAAGAAAGGCCTCTGTCTTCCGGATAAGTCTCCTTTGTCCCTTTGGGAAACCACACACCCTGAGCCGTCCCAGGCTCGTCCTGTTCCACCTCGCCGCATATGGGCTGGATGTTCCTCCTCGTTCCTGCCCCATCCCCAAGCTTGTTCCCAAGATCCTTGCGGACATCAGGAACAAAGTAATCTATGGGGCAGACGGCATGGAGTATCTCTTTATACCATCTTGATGGATTTGCATAAGCAAGCGGAGGCGTCCTGTAATCAATCGTCCCAAAATCAAGCGCATTCTGCCCTGCCCTCCCGCCGGCAGTGCCTATTTTTTCCCCTGCCTTGACGCTGACGTTCACCTGTTTCCTGTAATTCCTGTACTGTTTTCCTCCTGTGGTATACTCTTCCTTACTGTCATAAGGCGGAGCAAGGCTGTCTTTCAGCTTCTGCGAGATGGATGTCATATGGCCGAAGTATCCCTTGAAATCCTTGCACGGAGAGAAAGAGATGCTGTAATCGGTATAGGGCGGATTTTCTGAAGAGTGCTCGCTGGCTGCGATTTCAGTAATGAATAAATCTCCCGGAGAAACAACCGGAACCTCAACAGGCGCGCCTTCATAACCGCCACTCCCCTTCCTGATGAAGAAATAAGCATGCCTTGTGGGGTATGTGTGGCCTGACGGGGCAAGGTTGCCAAGAGGCCTTATGCCTGCAATATCATCCAGCCCAACCGGAGATGAGGAAAAGAATTCCTTATCGAAGCCGCATGAGGGCAGCCAGCTTTCCTGTTTCTCTGATGACTGACTGCCTTCCGGCTCTCCCAGTTTCCATATGCCAGGATTGCAGTTTTTCCTTATCCATTCCTCCCCCTCTCCCCTCACGAAAAACTTCTTGCCATCCTTTACGGCAACCAAGAAAGTGTTCTCTGATATGATCTTTTCAGGGCACACACTGAACGGAAGGAGATCCATGCCAGTGGAAGGATCCTTTTTGCCTTCCTCAGAAGCAGCAATCTGAGGCTGCATATTCTCTTCTTCAGATGGTAGCATCGGCTCTATATTTCCCTCTTCTTCATATTGGGCTTGGGTTCGCCTTTCTTGGGAGATGCAGCCGCTTATAAGCAGAATTCCTACAGCAATCAGAACAAAGCTTTTTTTGCCTATTTCCATTGCGATTACCAATATTCATTTTTGGCCGATCCCGCTAAAATAGGCCCCCGGCTGGCAGCAAACAAATATTATCAGACATCGCCAATTATACATATGGCCGGCATCGAAGACTCAATGCTTTCATTCCTCTCAGCCCTCCCCCAGATGCTGCTTGCCGTTGAGCTTTCCGTCTATGCCATCGCAATCTTCTTCTATGGAGGTATTGCGGTCAGGGGCCTCAGGCACAGGCAGGCCTGGATAAGATGGCCTCTCTTAGCGCTTTCAGGAATACTATGCCTTTCAGCATCATTCTCATTCGCCTACCTTTTCCCTATACCCAAAGGCCTTGAGCTGCTAAAGCTTGATGCATTCATGGCTGGCATGTTTTCAGCAATCCTTTTTGCCCTTTCCCTGAGCCTCATGACTCATGATGCCAAAGTCTACACGCTCCCTTACCTTGCCGAGAGGCTGGAGAAGCTGAAGGCGGCTGCCCTAAGCAGGAAGGGCCTCAGGCCGATAGAGAGGGAGACTGCAGAGCAGATAGCCTTCGAGAAGACAAAGTGGAATGCAGCTGAAACCAAGCTTGCCGAGGGCAAATGGTATGTGAAGATGAAGGATGGAGAATCAGCAAGGATAGTGGAGATAGACGCCCTTGACGGGACTGTGGAGAAGGTCTATTACCATCCCTCCTCAAAGATCATGGATTTCCTTCTGGACTGGAAAAAGACATCCGGTCTGGCAATTTCCCTTCTGTTGGCCGTCAGCATCATAATCACATTCAAAGGCTTCCCTTCCATGGCCACAGACCTTGAGAGCCTTGGCCTGAACAAAGACCTTATTAACCAGCTCAAGGAGAGAAGCCAGGCAAATGCCGATCCCGGATGCAGGGAGGCAATGAAGGAAGCTCCAACTAAGACTATCAATTCTTTTCCCGAGGTGAAGGACAACAGGACAAGGCAGGCCTTCCAGAAGCTTGTGGAAGGAAGAATAAAAAGCATCCACAGGCTTCAGCAGTCGAACGGCACTGCGGCGCTTACAGAAGAAGGCAAAGCTTGCATCTTCTCGAGGGATTCCCGGCTCTGTGCGTGCCTTGATGTGGCTTACAAGAATCAGTAGTCTTCTGCAATCTTGTCAAAGAATGGCCAGAAGGGCTCGAAACTGATGGTGTCATCTTCCATCTCGAGCTTTTTCTTTTTCTTCATTTTCACCGCTGGACTGAAAACATGGAACTCTTCCTGGGACTGGACATCTTCCATCTTCCCTTTTTTCTGCACGGCTTCCAATGGCATGCTGATCACAGGGAAACTTTCAGCTAACCTGAGCATTATAACCCTTGGAAGGCGGCAATAAAGGCTTTTTTCTACTGGAAGATATATTTTCTAGAATATGATTATGCAACTTCTGCAATTCTGGCAACACACAAATACCAATTCATGAATCTT
>CAYJTA010000054.1:0-6785 GCA_964372825.1 uncultured archaeon
CCATTGAGGTGTTCGTGGAGGAGGGAAGGGAACTATTTGAGAGCATCATAAGCGGTTTTGTGGATTTCTTCCGCTGGCTGTTCGAGCTGATCATGGAGGTTATCACTGCTGCAACGAAGTCCGTCTCGAGCCTTATCCTGCTGCTTCTTACAATAGCCTTGGCCGTTGCGATGCTTATTCTATATCTCAGGAGGCGAAAAAAGGCCAGGAAACGTGAAGAGAAAAATGATATAGAATCAATTCTCATCCGGCTTGGAAAATAAAGCTATGCAGATCATGGCAGCTACTGTTTTCTGACAGACAAAGCCCCGGGAGGGATTTTCACCTTGATATGTAATTCATGTCTTTGGTAATTCCTTTCTTTGGGGTAGGACCGTAGCCCTTTCTTTGGAAAGAAAGGGCTTGGGTGTTGAACCCTCGACCTGCTGCTCTCCCGTGACCCTTTTCAGACTATAATTGCTAAAAGGCTCAACCCAAAAACGCTTTTGGATTAAACCTTTTGGATGCATAACACCCATAAAAGGTTTACGAGGCAGCTGCTCTACCGAGCTGAGCTACCGGGGCATAAGCTTAATTGACAGGCAGAGATAAAATGCTTTGGCACCCCTCAGTGACTGAAAACAACTTTGAATGTATCATATTAAGCCGTCCAAAGCGTGCTTTACCCTCCATAAATCTTTGCCATCTCTTAGCCTGGCAATCCTCTGCGTATTGTCCACATAGCCGACTGGCTCTCCTCTACTATTATAGATTGTTATCGAATCCTTTTTGTATTCTGCCAAGAATCCCAAAGAGTTCAGCCTCCTCTCAATCTCCCACTTGTTTGGATTGCGACTAAGAGGCCTTATAATCTCCCTCCGACCATCCTCAGGAATTATGCCTTTCAACACATTTTTGCCAAATATAAAGACAGGGCTCTGGGGGTTGAGGCTGGCATAGCCTTTCATGAGATCAAAGTATGCAACTTCCTCTGGAATCATTTTACCATTGCTGTATGACCATCTTACTGAATTGCTGTCGTATTCGGCCTCAATGATACGCGAAGGCAACCTCTGCTCCAGCTCACTACGGAGAGTTTTCGGATCCCTGACCAGCAGCCTCCTGAATTCGACGCTTGGCAAATAGTCAGTTCCCATCATCTCACCCCCTCATCGTTTTTGTCTCCCATAACATCACCGGTAAATGCTTTCTTTGGATAGCATACCCTTTCTTTCGCAAAGAAAGGGTGGATTGCAGAGAGGTGCAGGCGAAATAGAATACGTTTTCCTTCTCATGTCTCCGAGATGCCATTTCTCAAAAACTAAACCTTTTTCCTTCAGCAGGTGCAAGCCATATCTCAATGTCCTTGAAGGGAGATGCGTATATTGCTGTATCTGGCCAAGGCTGGCTCTTTTCGATTCAGAAAGAAACTCGATGATCCTAAGGCTGGACTCAGGCAGGCTGATTACAGAGCTGTTTGGGGGCCTTGAAATCCATACTTATCAGCCTGTTATTGGGGGCAAAGATTAATATTCATTTGGGGTAGCGGCAAGAGAGTACATGTGAACTGCAATTGCCCTGCCGGCTCGCTTTCAGGGTTATAAATGCCTGCCAATTGCATCAGAAAAGAAACCATTTAAGGCAGGGAGCCAAAAGAAACGCATGAAAGGGGACAGGGAAAAAGAGTACATGATGTCAGGCGGCATAAGGAGCTGGATGATGATTGAGGTGCTGGCCGTAACTGAAAAGGCCGCAAGGGAAGCCCTTGAAAACCACCTGAAACTGATGGAAAAGGAGAAGGGGGTACTGATATCGAAAAAGGAGTTGAAAGAGCCGGTGGAGGTTGAAAATCCCCTGAGAAATATTCCAAAGGGATACAGCCATATAGCAGAGCTGGAGGCTGTGACAAAGAACTATGAGACGCTTGCCAATATAGTGATGAATTACGCCCCAAGCAGCATAGAGATACTGGAGCCTGAGACGCTGAAACTGGGCGCAGGGGAGGCGCAAGGCATACTGAATTCCCTGGCAGAGATGCTGCACAAGTTCGCTGCGGCAGGTGTTGGCGGGGTGGTTATAAAGGGGGAGACGTAGTCTGATTTTGTATTTTATTCCTGCAAAAAAATGTCAGCGATCCGTTCATGACATTCTATATCTTGAAATGAGATAGGATAGCAGAACGAATGGCATGAGAAGGATAATTGAAAATTCGTCCAGCTCGGAAAAGCCCACAGGGAATGTCACGACTGCCTGCATCTCGTCCTTGTCCTGCATATCATAGGTGGCAGAAGAGGCATTGAGCTTCAGCGCATATCTGCCTGTATCGGAAGGGTACAGGATGACTGTCATCTTCTTCTCTTCTGCCGGGTTAAGGGATAATGAGAGGGTCTGGCCGCCTTCGGCGAACCTGGCTTTGTAGTTGAACAGGCTGACTGTGATGGTGTCTGTCTTATCCTGCACATTCCTCACAATGACTTCGACGTATTTCTTGTCGCCGAGGGTAGAGAATATGCCGTGGGTGGCGAATTCTGCCAGAGGGTGCCTGTGGAGCCTGCCTGTTCCCGGCCCTGCATAATAGATGCAGCCTATCCCTGAACATGGAATCAGGTTTCCGCCGGTTCCGTTGGGGCCGGTGCCGCCCGGAGGCGTCACGTTGTAATAGCTGCCTGCTGTATAGCATTTGTAACCGTATGCGCTGTCATTGGCCATGTTGCAGCATGCGAAGGTCCTGTCAGCAGACGACTCCCTGTAGAAGTCATCGTTGCCGCAGCAGAATGGTGATGTGAGATTTTCTGTCACATTCTCGTACACGCTGACGTTCTCGATCCATTTGTAATCCTGCTTCAAACAGCAGTCTATATCCTCATCGGGATCGGCATTGTAGCACATATTGTCGCTGGTGTTGCCGGAAGACGGCTTGTCAGACCACTGCCATGTCCCGTTCAGAATGCAGTAATACGGGCTGCTGATGTTGAGGATCTGCTCCGTATGGAAACCGTCGCTGCACACCCTTGCAATGCTCAGGGGTATGGCTATGCTGGCATTCCTGTCCGCTATGGATGAGAACCCATATGCGTCGTCATAGCTCACATTGGCCTTCAGGGAATACCTCAGCCTTATGGTCTGAACGGTGCCATTTTGCCCTTCCATATCGATGCTGTCATAATACCTGTATCTGGAAAAGGATATGTTTGTGAGATTGGCAAGATTTGCTGTGAAAACGACATCCTGGATTGCATTCTCATCCAGCAGCTCGGCATATACTGGGTCAGCGCACTCAAAGTCCCTGCAGGAGTATCTGATGTAGCCAATCTTCAGCCTGCCTGTTCCGGCATTTCTGAGGCTTGCCAGCATGCCCTTCTCGCCCTGCTCGTAGGAGGCGTTTATTGTATATTCCCTCGGCTCGTATACAGCAACAAGCAGAGGCTCGACAACGGTGAAACTGTATTCCTTCAGAGGCAGCCAGCCTGTGGATCTTGAAGGCGCATTGGCATATCCGTATCTGCAGATCGAGTTGCGCCAGTCATTGCCAAGCCACGGGCATATGTAGTCAGGGGAGTCGCACCATGCATGGATGAGGTCTTCCTTTATCGAATAGTGGCCCCTCTGGGAAAAAATGCCAAGATTTATCTCCGTGCTTTGGGCCCCATGGATGCCTATATCACAGTTTGAGGGGATGAAGCCTTTTGTGTCTGAAACATTCCCTATAAGGGTTGTCCTGTCCCTTCCGCTGATGGTGCAGGCCCCTTTGAAGACATTGTTGTTGCTTGTCCTTATCAGATTGCCATCCTTGTATGTCCAGGCGACGATTCCGGGGGTGGAAGAATAAACGACACCATCAGAACATTCCATCACATATGCCTGCCCGTTCTTCATGGTGACTTTTGCATTCGCCGGAAACACGTAGCTGCTGCCATCGACTGCATATTCAGGCGTGACAGAAACCGTGCTCGGGCTGACAGGCGAGAGCACAAACAAGACATGAGAACACTGGCTGTTCGTGTCGCATGCGGCTTTTATTGAAAAGGTGCCGTCACCTGATATGGGATTGGAGACGGCAACAGTGTATGGCTTGTTCTTTATTGTATATGATGCTGTTATCTTGTGGCTTGCGGGGGCGATGGAATCCGGGATTTTCAGCTCGCAGTGCGGCGAACCATCGATGGCCCATCCCTGGTCCCCTGACAGCCTGCAGTCGCTCCTTATAATTGTATTGTCTATGGAGAGTTTGATAGCTGTATCCTGCGGGACATTGCAGGCGGTGATGATCTTCACAGGTATGGATGACCTTCTACAGGATTCTGATATGGGGGCGCTGAATATTATCGGAACCTGGCTGCAGCACTGGCCATTGATTATGAGGCCTGTCGGACATGTCTTCCACTTGCTGTCAGAGCAGTAATGGAGATCGTCGGGTGTCTGGCCGCTGAAGTATTGCTCCGCTATCCCGTCTCCGTTGCTGTCATAAACGCATGCTGTTCCCGAGGCGCAGTATCTCTTTCCTGTGAAATCCGCCTGGCAGTTGGAGGAATAGCACTCGTTGTCGTTCAGGCAGGGGTAGCCGTCGGCCTGCTGATCTATAAGCGGCTCATTTCCCAAATTTTGCCGCGCAGCCCATGAATCCTGAAGTGCGAGGGAAGCTATCAGGAGAAGGATAATGATTGCTTTCATTTTTCCTTTCTCCTTGTTTTGCTGATAACCATGAAAAGGGCCAGAAGGATGGCAAGGGCTGAAAGGATTGCCGCCACAGGAACAGTATTCTGCGGATTCTCTTCCGGAGAGGACGGCGATGCCTTCAGTGCGAACCTGGACTGCTCGCCTGAGTCAAGGTCATTCACCAAAACTATGTACTCCTTTCCGGGGCTGAAGCTGAAATACAGGTCGCTGCACTGCTTTATCTCATCCAGGTAGTTCTTCACGATATTTTCTCTTTCCATGATCACTATTCTCGCCATTGTTTCGGCTGGCAGGGAGCCATCGAAGACGCACAAATTTCCGCTATAGATCATGCTCTGGGTGTCGAACTGGCCCTGCAGCGTCATTTTGTGCTTCCCGGTCAGGAACTTTGAGGCGTCGATAATATAACAATATTCGTCAAAAACAGTGCCGCCTTTCGCTGCTACAGCGCAGACTTCGAATTTCGCGAGGGTCTCAGGGGCAGCAAAACTGAAGCTCTTCCTTATGAGGCCTGTCTCTGATGAAAGCTCTGGTATGGTTTCTGCTTTGGAAAAAGCAACTGAATCACCATTCAGATCTTTGAGCGTGATGCCAAGGTTAACATCGAAAACCTTTGGCTTGGTGTAATGGTCCGGGGAGCCTGAAAGCATGACTGTTATGGTCGCTGTTTCGCCTTTCCTGTAGTGGGGCCTGTCCACATAAAGCTTCCTTATTTTTGCCGTCTGGCCTGAAACAATCAGCCTGCTCCTGTACAAAGATATGAGCCTCTCCCCGGCCCTGACCTCAAGCCTGACAGCATAGGCGTCTGGCTTTTCGGGAGCAGGGAAGCTGATATCAAGCTTCTTTGTCTGGTTTTTCTGCAGGGAAAATTCCAAAGACTGCTCGAATGGGTCAGGGCAGCTTGTGTCATCCCAGCTGCAGACTTTGATATCCAGTGACATATTGCTGATATTGTTTGGAATTTCGTTCTTTACGAATACCTCTCCTCTCACCATTTCACTGGGCTCAACCAGAACACCTATGGGGCCTGTGGCGTTTTTCAGGGCGGTTTGCGTTCTTAATATTTTTGCCTGGGGGAAATCAAGGCTGCCTTCGACATCGAATGCCTTATAGATGCCAGGCAGATGTATGTAACCGATTCCTACAATGGTTGTCCTCTTGGTACTGAAATAGGCATCCATCCTGTATTTGCCTTTTTTTAAGTCGGGAGGCAGCTTAAAGGAGAAAGGGACTCTTATAGACGATTTTGCCGGGATGCTCAGATCGCCTATAACCGCCTCATGGAAAATATTGTCGCAGTCGGACAGCTGGCTGGGGTAGGCCGGAATGTCACACCCCTGGACAATGTCGATAACAATCTGGCCCTCTGCTATGGGAAAATCTTCAAGGTTTGAGACAGCCATCTCGGTTGAAATTGAATCGCCGGCCTTGTAGGCGGCCCTGAGGCTGAATTCTATGTTCCCGTTGAAAAATATGTCACTCTCAAGTGCGCCTGCATAGGCAGAAAACAGGATTATCGGCAACAAAGATGCTGCGAATACTCTGGCTGAATCCATATTTAATCTTTTAGTTTTGCTATACTAATAAATCGCCTGAGGTCAGGATTCCTTTGGCGGAAGAAACCAATTTAAATGTCGATGGACAAGGTTAATCATGGAATGCCCCACATGCATGGCCAGAATCAGCGATGAGTGGCAGTACTGCCCCAGATGCGGGTCTGCGGTAAGCAGAGGCTTCGGAGCCTCCGATGACATTTTTTCAAGGCTGAGGAAGGAGGTTGAAGAGTTTGACAAATTCTTTGAGAAGGATTTTGGCATTGTCAACATAAGGCCTGACAGCGGCTTCAAGCCGCAATCAAGGGGCTTTTCCATAAAGATAGTCAACAAGCCTGGCGCTGCCCCAAAGGTGAGCATCCAGACATTCGGGGATGTGGATGCGGAAACAATAAGGAAGAGGGTTGAGGGCAGCCTCGGGGTGAAGGGAACTGTGACGCCTCACCAGCAGAAGCAGTTCAATATGCCTGACATCCCAAAGGAGAAACTGACTTCACATCCTCATGAAACGGGACATGCCGTGCAGGAAGCCGGGTCTGACCGCAAAAGGCAGGAGGAGATGAGGCAGGAGGAGCC
>CAYJTA010000055.1:0-6246 GCA_964372825.1 uncultured archaeon
TCTTATGTCCAGGTTATCTGAGTCAGGCACAAACACCTTTGTCAGGTTGTCCCCGAAATTGACGGCCTTCCCGATCTGGCCCCCAGCCCAGAAATCCTCCGAGCAGATGCTGGCCGAAGAGATCGAGAAAATCGTCCATTCCGGCGAGCCGATGGGCCTGAAATAGGCCTTTGCAAGCTGCTGGCCTGCAAGCTCCGCATGCCTGTAGACAAGCCTGTGCCACCCTCTAGTGAGGTTTATGCCTCCGTTATGATCAGTGCAGTTGCAGGCTGAATGAGGCCCGTACCAGTTTGCGACAACGGTTCCGTCAATCTCTATTTCAGAGGCCTCATCGGAATCCGTCGCAAAAAGCCATATTCCAGGCGTGTCAGCATAGAATAAGGAAGAATAATTTGAAGTATAGAAATCATCATTGCCATGTATATTCTCATTCTGGTTAATGGAACCTACATAGCTTAACCCTCTCCACCCGCTCTCATTAAGCGCATTGTTCAGGCAGTTCACTAGTTCATCATGCGAATTAGGCACTGTCAGGCATGTGCTCTTCTTTGTCTCAAGCCTGATGCCTGAGAGCAGGGAGCCGTTATTAAGGTCGAATGTGTCCCTTGCAAAACAACTCTTCCCTTCGTCAAGCTTCCATTCGCTCACTATGCCCCAGTCGAATTTGGGCACAGGATCGGGGCAGCTCTGGCTCGAATCCACCACTCTGGAGAATGTTGTCATTTCGCCGCAGTTGTCAGTGGCATTCAGGGTGAAATCAAGCCTTCCAAGGGGGCAGAAAGGCGCGTTTATATCTGTTTCAGGAGGCTCTGTCTCGGGCCTGCACTCTATGTAAAGGTCCTGGAGCCTCAGCCTCTGCGGTATCTCGCTCCCGACAAGGGCGTCTATTATGCAGGAATTGTTCGCCTCATTGATGCTGCACCCGGGGCAGCTGCAGCTCTTCAGGATATTGTTCAGCTCCTCAGCAAAGTCTATCCTTATCGAGTCGTTGAACTGGCCTATGAAGAACCACTCGAAGTTGCTGTTGTTCCCGATGTCAAGATGGGGCGATCTTTTCCCTCTTGGCGGCGGTGGAGGGGGAGGCGGGCTGTTCACGCTGACATTGCATATGGCGAAGTCTTTTTTCCCTTCATTATCTGTAACCGTAAGGTTTCCGAAGTGCATTCCGGTTGTTGAAAAGCTTTTAGCCACTGCCTGCCCTGCCATGGATGCGCTGTCGTCAAACTTCCACAGCCAGCTGGTTATAAAGCCGTCGAGGTCGAAGCTCAGGGAGCCGTTGAAAGTCGCAGGCTGTCCTATCAGAACGGATGTAGGGTTCACGCTGCATATGGCAACAGGCGGCTGGTTGAGGGGGAATCCGACAATCGTCAGCTCGGCCCTCCTGCACGTGTAACCTGCCTTGACCTCTATCTTCAGGCTGCTGTCATCCCTCGGCACCTCCCCGATCTCGAAGGTGAAATTCCTCCTGTCAGAACCGTCAGCGAACTTAGTAATTACTACCGGCGGCCCGCAGACGAGCCTGTTGTTATCAAGGCAGCCATAATTGATAACGAAGCTGTCATTGTCTGATCCTCTGGCCCTCATCTTGATGTCCACAGACCTTCTGTTTGGCGATATTGTCACTTCATCATCATTTCCCGTGTCATCGAAATTGCTGTCCCCCTGGCTCTCGAGGCCCTCATTCTCAATGCTGAAGATGGTGCCGTTCCTGAAGCTCAGGATAGCGTCTATAATCTCCTTCGAGCCAACGTCCCCTGTCCCCTCCAGCTTTATCCTTACCCTTCCTCCGAGCCTTTGGACGGCAATGCCAGTTGCGCCATTGTCAAGGCTTCCATCAATTATGAAATTTCCCGACTCGTCAGACAGCCTAATTTCTGTGCCGTTGCCAAAAGCAGTGCCGTTTGCAAAAAATTGGGGCAAAGCATTTCCGGAGCCAAGATTCTGCACCCTCAGGAACTTTATGCTCATGAAAACATTTGAAGAGCCGCACGCATCGCCGCTATTTGCGGATGCGAGAGGAAGAGAAACAGCTATGGTTAACAGAAATGACAGGCCTACAGCAATCCAACAGCACCCTTTTTTCATGATATTTCGCTTGAAAGGTAGTGAAAAATATTAAAAGGGTATCGGAAAAAACAATACCGCAGGATTACGGTTCCCATTGTTAGTCACTCTGCAGTTGCACATCAGCTTCTCCCTTTTTTGATAAAAGGCGTCCGTAGAATCTTTTTATCCTCTTAACAAAACAGGCCTATATTCTATTCAACAGGTTTAAAAAAGGATGGCTATAGGCCAGAAAATTAGTTTCCTCTTCATTTTCCGTATTTCCTTATCGATCCCTGCCACGGCGGAATCTTTTGTTTCCTGCTCCAGAAGGAGTATGCAGCCAGCCCTGCTGCCGAGAGCATTATGGCCGCAGCTATGTACATCTTATTCGAGTCTATTGCGCCTGCTATCATCCCGGTCAGGTCAAAGCTTTTCTGGAGTACTTTTATTTCAATCTCCTTCCCGACCTTCTTCGTCTCGCCGTCGAATGTGAATGTTATGTTGATTTTCCTCTTTCCTGCCGCATCCTTATCGGCAGAGATCAGGAATGCTGCTTCCCGGGTTTCATTTTTCCCTATAGTCACGTTAATTCCGCCCTTGTCAGCATTCAGCCCCGCTTCTGTTTCAACCCCTACCTCTATGGAACCATTGGCTTCCCCTTCATTCCTTATGATTATCCTGACCGCAGTGGAATTGCCTGAGTACAGCTCCCCTATGGATATGCCCTCTATGGCCATCCTGGCCTTCTTCGGCTGCGGCCTCTCCATGACTATCAGCATGGTTTTTTCGGCATCCATCACAACTCCATTGGACTCAAGCGTGAATGTGATCTCATATTCCTTTGGGGCCGCATCTGCGGGTGTCTTGACAGACACATTGAATTCCTTCGACTGGCCTTCGAATGCCGCTGCTATCTCCGGAGGCTCTATGGAAACCCATCCCTGGGGCGCTCCTTCGGCCTTTAGCGTTATCTTGTACAAGGACACTGTCCCCGAGTTCCTGGCCCTTGCCTTGAACCTGTAGCCTTCCCCTTTGTATATCTCTATTTTCGGGACCACATCAAGCTCAAGCTTCTTCACCTTTGCGACAACTGACCCACCCCCGGAGCCTGTATTTGTGGATGTTGTGGTCCCTGAAGAGCTGCTGCTCTGTTGAGTCTGTTGCGCCGCATTTATTGAGAACGTGATGCTCGCATTGTTATTTGTCTCATCCGACTCCTCTATCTTTGCCATCCTGTCTGCTGCAGCGGTTGCAGTATGTTCTCCCTGCAATTTCTGCCCTGCGCTGAATTCCACCCTCTGCTCCTGGCCTCCGGCCAGCGTCATGGTGACATTTCCAAGTGAAGAGCCGTCAAGCAGAACCTCTACAGTGAAGTTGTTGGCAGCCATCTGGCCGCTGTTCCTTATTGTCGGCATTGCCTTGAATGCGGTCGAAGGCGTTATGGATGCCGGATCTGTCGCAATCGATGGCACGCTTATGTCAGGAAGCGTCAGAATCGTATTATTCTGCCAAGCCCTGTCATTCCCATCTATCTGGCCGTTTCCGTTGATGTCGAACACAGTGTCATTCACCCCGTCATTATTGATGTCCCTCACAATCTCCCTCAAATTGGACAGCTGGGAATTCCTGTATGCCTTGTCCGGCTTCCCATCATTATTCGAGTCGAATATGTAATGCTCATTGATATTGTATACGCTGGACAGGAAAATGCTGTCAGGGTCCCAGTATTTCTCGAATTTGCCGTCCTTCCCTATGTCAATTATGAAATCAGCCTTCCCGTCCCCATCCCCGTCTATCTTGTTTGCAGCCGTATTGTTGTTCTCATCCGAATATTCCTCATATCCGTCTGCCATGTTGTTGTTCGCATTCCTCGCCTTCTCCAGCACGCCGTCGCTGTCCACATCCATGGCCCTCTGGCTTGCGAGATTTGCTGTGAACCTGTAGACATTATCGCTCTCATTGATATCGGCAACAGGAGACAAGAGCCTGACTTCAAACATTTTGGCAGTTGTGTTTCCCATGCATGTTTCAGGCGAGTTCAATGTCAGATTTATCTGCTTTGTCGAGTTGCCGCCAAACAATTCATTATATTCAAAAAGCCTTGCAGCCTGGCCATTTACTATTATATTAATTCTGTAGCTTGAGGCTGCCATCATGCCTTTGTTCGCAGCCGTCATGTTTACCGTCATCTGCTCGCACTCATAGCCTGTAGTGGAAAAAGCAAGGCTGGTTATTGCCAGGTCAACCCTGTCATCACTGGAATCGCATGCGTCGCCTGTTCCATCCCCGTCGGTATCTGTCTGATTTGAATTGGGATTACTGGGGCAATTATCAATATTCCCGCATATCCCATCCCCGTCAGCATCATTGAGCGGATCATTAATGCACACATCGCACGCATTTCCTATTCCATCACTGTCCGCATCCTCCTGCCCCGGATTCTGCAGGAGAGGGCAGTTGTCAAGCCTGTCAATGAAGCCATCCCCGTCAGTGTCAAGAACGCCCATCGCCCATTTGACAGTCTTCTTGAAGAGATTCAGGGTCTCATCCGTCCAGTACAGGGAATATGGCACGCCGAAGAAGGCATTCCTTGCCGATGTCGTGGTTCCGTCAGAATACTGTGTGCCCGGCTCAGCAATAGCTATCGAATACAGCCTTCCGCTGGCATCCCCATGCGCTATCGGCTTGAACTTCGTGGCTGATTTGTCGAAGCCCATTATGGTCTTGGACACCACATGGGCAGCTATGCCCTGGCCTATAGAATAGCCTGATGCTATGCCTGTCGTGTTGTCAGCTATATACAGCTTCTGCACGTTGCTGGACTTCTGGTTCGATATTCCTTGGCCTGTCCAGCCCCATGCCTTGGGGTAAATGGTGTCTATGGCCACTGTAGGCCTGCTCTTGACAGGCAAGTTTCCGACAAAACTGTCGAGAAGCTGGAAAGAGTATACGTCAAGGCTCCTGCCAGCCACGACAATAAGGTCGAATGCCGGATAGTCAGGCTGTGAGTTCTTGTCTGCCTTGGTCACATTGTATCCCATGTCGACAAGGGTATTGTATACCCTCTTCTCGAAATTGTCATCCAGCTTTGTGGCATTCTTGACCACAAGAGCGACGCTCTCCGCATTCGTATGCTGTGCGCCAGCCAGAACCACAAAAGCTGCAGCAGCCATGAGGAATATTATTTTTTTCATATGGCTCCACCCCTCATCCTGAGGAAAAAGAATGCAAAAGCGCCTATGATGATTACGGCCCCTGCAACAGCATACGCTATGCCGGATATCCCGCCTGCAACATTACCTGTCACGCTTGCGCTTGCATTTTCTTCAACATTCTTCTCATTTTTGATCACATCTTCCTTTATTATCAGCCCCCCTTCGCTCCTTCCCGCATCATCTTCCTTTATTACGCTTCCTGGAGGCAGTGGCTCTGGAGGGCTTGTGCTGGTCGGAATTGCCTGCGTCGGATTCGCTTGCCCGGTTCCTGCGCCCGGCTGGCTTGTCGGCTGGGGAGCCGGCGTCTGCGTGGGAGTAGGTGTAGGAGTTGGTGTCGGTGTCTGAGTAGGCGTCGGCGTCTGAGTCGGTGTAGGCGTAGGCGATTGCTCTGCCACTGTGAATGACACAGTCTTCCTGTTGTTATCCCTGTTGATGTCCTTGACAAACTCGTTGTTGTTCGCATCAGCCTCAAGCGTATGGCTGCCTTTTGTCGTGTTTATCGCAACATAGAAGCTCCTTATCGAGCCTCCATCAAGCTGCTGCACAAGCTGGTTCATCATTGTCTGGTTGACGTCGAATTTGGCAAGAAGGAAGAACTGCTTGGCCCCATATGTGCCCAGGTTTTTGAGGGCAATGGTGGCATTGAAGGCCGTCTTTTCAGTCATGGAACTGGGAAGGTTTATCGTGACTTCTATATCCGGCAGGGTGTAGAGGCTTCCGTCCCATACCCTATCAGCAGAATCAAAGGCATTGTTCTCGTTCAGATCAAACCAGTACTCTTCATCCCCGTCCCCGTCAATGTCCTTCAGCTCCTCTTTTATCTGTTTGAGGATGCCGTTGCTGTATGCCTTGTCAGGCCTCAGGTTCCCATTGGTGTCGATAAGGTAATAGCTTCCTGCCTGGTGGACATCCGAAAGCGAGACATTGTCGGGGTCCCAGTATTTCTCGAATTTGCCGTCCTTCCCTATGTCAATTATGAAATCAG
>CAYJTA010000055.1:6346-6561 GCA_964372825.1 uncultured archaeon
CCTTCCCGTCCCCATCCCCATCCACTCTCACCGCAAGCGTATTCCCGTTGGGATCCGCATAGCTCTCAAAGCCGTCAGCCATCTGGTAGTTCTGGTCGGCAGCCTCTTCCTGCCTCCCGTCTGAATCAACATCCGCCTGCCTGTATGCAGGGGCCGGCATGCCATCGGGCCTGACATCCACCCACAGCCTCGATTCAAGGGTCCAGCCGCTTCCG
>CAYJTA010000056.1:0-6508 GCA_964372825.1 uncultured archaeon
TCAATACCCCCACATAAGCGCCGGAGAAATAATTCGTCTGGTTGCCAAGCGTGTACGTATTGTTTTCCGCAGGCACTATGCTTCTTGAATTTATCTGGCCGGCCATGTTCAGGACAGTCACGAACGCCTGAGAGAAGTACAGGCCGCTGGTCCCAAGCGTAAACAGATTGGTGATTGCAGGGATAATATTCCTTCCTACGATGTCCCCTCCAAAGGAGACATTGCCTCCAGCAGGATTGATGCCAGTAAGATTGGTTATATTGTTTCCAGTGAGATTCAGGCTTCCTGGAAGATCAAGCGCTCCTGTTATGCCTCTGGCCCTCTCGGAGATGTTCGCCTTGAACGTATAAGGAGCCGCTGTAAGCCTTATCCTCGGCGTCATTTCCGAGTCGCTGCCCACCTTTATCGCCAGATAATAGTCCTCTTCAAAGCTGAGATTCAGTGCGTTTGCAGACCCAAGGATTGCGACAAATGTCCCGTTTGACACAGAAATTGTCTGCAGCTCGCTCCATTGCAATATGCCTCCTGTCATATTATTGTATACCCTGAACTCGATTGTTTGGATGCCGTCCACAAGGCCGCCTGCGGATGTTCTCAATGTGCCTTTTACCGTCATCGCATTTGGGAAGGCAAATATGGAAGAGGCCAGCAAAATGAGGACCGTGCCTGAAAGCAGCCATATCCTGTCTTTTCCCCTCAGGCCAGAAGGAGCAATATCTTTATCCATATGCTTTGCCCTCCTTGGTCTCCTTGAAATATTCAGGAAGATAATGGAGCTTTGTGTTGCCGATTTCCCTGACGACAAGTACGCCCCCCGCTTCCATGACAGCAAGGTACTTGCTTGCCGTGATCCTGCTCACCCCGATCATTCTGGCAATCTCGTCTATGCTCAGGCCATATCTGTACCTAAACAGAATCGCTGCTATCTTCTCCTTCAGCCCCTTTCTTTCTCTGGCCATCCAGCCCAGTCCTAAGAATATTTATACTATTATTAAGTTCTATTATTATTTACTTGTTTATAAAGCTTATACTTTCTCTCAATATTTAATTCTTATAATATTTACTAATATATATTATTCTGGTTAATGACGTCCCTTTCATCGGTTTCAATGCAGATCATGAATCCTGCTGCTTGCAGACCTCATGCTTGTGTTCCTCGGAAAATTGTGTCTATGCAGAAAACAGAGACGTATTTGGCAAGATCAAACAGCACAATACTGAGCAGCAGACATATACATTATTTTGCAATTTCCTATGCTGCTTTCCTTTCCCCAAAATCCTCGGCCATCCTGATCCTCCTCCATGCCGCAGGGTGTGTGTAAAGCAGGAATTCAACAAGCGGATGAGGCCTGTCATCCGAGAGGTTCATGTCCGCAAGCCTCTTTTCAGTTGATATCTGGGCTTCCGGCTTCCGTGATATCCTGAGCGCAAAAAGATCAGCTATCGCTTCCCTTCTCCTGGAATAGGTGTTTATGACCGGCATCGAGATGAGGTCAATGATGCTTGAGGCGGCCATGAATATCGCCATGCCGGCCAAACTGGCTGCAGAAGGTATCAGCTCAGGCGCAGCAAGCTGCAGGGCCACGAAAATAAGGTAAAACGCCATGAATGTCTTTATGGCCTCTGCAAAAAAGAACCTGTAGTTGTCCCTGTTCGCATAATGTCCCAGCTCATGGGCCACAACAGTCTCTATCTCGCCGGGTGTGAAGCCTTCCAGCAGCGTATCGAAAAGTATTATCCTCTTCGTCTGCCCCATGCCAGCAAACATTGCATTCGCCTTTTTCGACTTCTCGCTCTCCTTTGCCACAAGGACTTTGCTCACCTTCACCCCCGCCCTCAGGGCCATATCCTTGAGCCTCTCTATCTGTTTCCTGTCCCTGAAGGGCTCCAGCTTGTAGAAGAATGGGAATATTGCAACAGGATAGACGAAATCAAGGAAAAGATAGACAGCCAGAGAGAAGATGGACGCATATATCCACCAGTCTGCAATCATGCCGATGAGGAGGTAAACAATTGCCATCACAGGCACAAAGATGATGTAGCCCAGAAGAAGGCCTTTTGTCATATCCCTCGTCCAGGCAGCCAGGCTCTGGTTAGAGAGGCCGTACCTGTGCTCGATCACGAAGCCGGAATAGAAGCTCAGGGGCAGGTTGCAGATATTGAGGACAGTGGCAAGGAGAAAGGCTGTCAGCAGGGCCTGGATAAAATATATTTCCGAAAGGCCCATGGAGACTTCAGCAAAATACAATGCTGTGCCGGAGAAGATGACAGCGAGCAGCACGATTATGGAGACTATGCTGGACACTATCTCGTTGACAATCTTTATCCTCGTGTATATCTTCGCCAGCCCCCTCTTTTCCCTGTCGTATTCGTATGGGTATCTTATCCTTTTCCCCTGCATTCTATGTTTTTTGCATTATCATGCTAATGAATCCCGTCCCCTTATTTTCCAATTTTCTTCCCGAAGGGCATCGAAATCAGCATAAGGGTAAATAAACAATGAGCGCCCATCTCCCGATGATGGCAGATAATGATGCCATTCCTGAAAAATAAATCCTCCTGATCCCGCTTTCTTAGGCAGAGATCGAAAACGAATGTCTGTTCAGGGCGAAAGGAATAGCTCTATAGAATCATCCCCGAACTTTCAGACAGCAACCTCTTTGAGCATCTTCCTTATCTCATCCAGCTCCATCCTGTCGGCCTTCCCAGAGGTCATGTTTTCCATCAGATTCGAGAGGCCATCAACTCTTTTGGCTATCCTGACAAGCTCTTCCGACAGCCCAGAGGCCTTGGCAGACTCATCTTGCAGCATCTGGCCTTCAATCATGTTCAGCCTCTCCTCAATTTTTTCGGCCTGTGACCGTACTGAATTCAGTGATGCTACAGCATGCAGCAGAGATTCGACCCTCCCCTTTATCTGCTCAAGCTCATTCCATATGGGAGTGTACGCATCAGCCGACTTTTCCACATTTTCCATTCTCTCCTCCATGGATTCAACCAGCTTTTTGGACTCCTCCAGACCATTTGCAATCCCTCCAATGCTCCCCTGCATAGCTGCAGAAGCGGCCTCTATGGCAGCGTGCACAGAGCCGATCTTTTCAGACAGTGCTTGAATGCTGTTTTCCATCTCCGCCTGCCTCTCCCTCACATCATCAACATCCCTCATCCCCTCCAGCCTTTTCAGGCCGCTTTCAACCCCTTTGATTTTTTTCTGCAGCTCCGCAGCGGTCTGCAAGGAAAATTTCAGGCCATCGACATCTTCAGAAAGCCCTCTGATGTCGTTTTCCATTTCAGCATGCCTTTCAACTTTTCCCTCAATTGCCTCCATCTTCTTTTTCAGCCCAGCAATTGTTTCCATGGAGGATTCAAGAGAACCAACCTTCCCAGAAAGCTCAGAAAGGCTCTTTTCCATCATTTCTACATTATTCCTAACATCGCCAACAGCTGCCACAGAGGATTCAAGAGAATCAAGCCTCCCAGAAATATTTTTCCCCATCTCTTTTGTTCTCTCCCTGATCTCATCAACATCCCTCATCCCCTCCAGCCTTTTCAGGCCGCTTTCAAGCGCATCAGCCCTCTTTTTCATATAGACATCAGAGGCCTGCAACGACAATTTCAAGCTATCGACTTTTCCAGAAATCTCGGAAGCAGCCTTTTCCATTACATCCAGCCTTTTCAGGCCGCTTTCAACCCCTTTGATTTTTTTCTGCATATCCTCAGCGGCCGGTTCCAGCGAAGACTTCAACGCATTTACATTTTCGGCCAAAGTCGCCATCTCCTCTCTCATTCCGTCTTCCTTCCCGAGCCTTTCTTGAACCCCCTCCACAATCTTCTGCAGGTTCGCTATATTTGATTCCGCAGCAGCCCTGCCGGAATCTATCCTTTCAGAAAGGGCTTCGATATTCATTTCGATTTCCTCCTGTCTATGCAGATTTTCATCCCATATGGCCTTCTGCCCATTCTCAGCCTCTTCCATTTTCTTCCGTATGCTGGAGTGCACATGGCTGATTTTCCCGGAAAGTGCTATGATATCTTTCTCCACCTCAGCATGCCTTTTCAGCTTGTTCTCAATTTCATTCATTTTTCTCTCTAAGATACCGGCATGTTCCGCCAGAGATTTCACAGAATCCACATTCTCAGCCAGCAATTCTATCCGCTTCTCCGCCGCAGCATGCATTCTGAGCCCGTCCTCAAGGGCAGTCACCCTCTTCTGGATAGCGGGATCATGCGCTCCCTCAAGCCTCTTCAGGCTGTTTTCAAGGCTCTCCAGCCTCTTCTTCAAATTGGCATGAAAAGGCCCCATCACAGAGCCTATAGAGCCAAGCCTTTCGGAAAGGATTTTGATATCCTTCTCCATCCCTGCCCGCCTCTTTGCGATTCCGGAAGCGTCTGGATTCGGCCCTCCAGCATGCCCAGCATGATGGAATCCGAACCTTTCTGCGAGGCCCTTTTTCTCCTCTGCCGCTCTTTGCATGTGCCTAATCTTCCCAACTTCTCTTCCCAGTTCCCTTAAAGCATCCTCAAGCCTGTCAACCTTTTCCAGCTTTCTTTTTATCTCTGCCAGGCCCTTGCCAAAGCCATGATGCATGATTTCCATTCGTGCCGCAGTCTTGCTCGCATTCTCCTCTGACACCTCCGCCATCTTCAGCTTGTCACCCATTTCCTTCAGGACATTCAGATGCGTTTCAGCGTCCTTCAGCATGGAAAGCTCATCCTTGATGCCGCTGATTTCCTGTTCAATGTTTTCCCCAGTTTTCCCCCCGCTTTCAAGTCTATCCTCAAGCGCATCAAGCCTGTCAAAAGCTTTTTCCACCATCGCAGCCAGCTTTTTCTCGAGGTCAAGGGCCAGCTGCCACTTTCTTTCCATTTCCCCTCTGCCCTTTCCTGATAAAGGCCTTTTTTTCTGCCCCATCGCATCCCCACTCTTGCCTATTATAAATTTGCTTTGCAGACTAATAACCATTGCCTGACAGCATGCTGTGCGCAAATCTTCCAGAAACTATCAAGTTTCGTCAGTCAAAATAGTGGCGTAATATATCGAAAAACAGTCAAAATATCAAAACAGACGCTGCGCTAAACAGCCACCTCGTTTATGGTTTTCCTTATCTCCTCCACCTCCATCCTGTCTGCCTTTCCTGAATCCATGCCCTTGATAGCGTTTGATATATCATCAAGCCTCTTGGCCATGCTTTCCATATATTCTTTCCAGGCGGCATATGTTTCAGAGGATTTTTCGGAAGAGGCCATTTTCCTCTCCAGCAGAGCGAGCATGTCATCCGCTTTCCTCAGGCCGCTCTCAAGGATGTCCAGCCTTCTCTGAAGAACTGAAGCAGCTTCCATAGAGGACTGCAGGGATTCAATTTTTTCATAAAGGGCCTTGATGCTCTTTTCAGCCTCCTCCTGCTTCTTTACAATGTTTGGAACTTCGTCCATGTCAGAGCCTGGAGCGCCTTTGGAGAGCCCCAGTTTCTCTGCCAGCCTCCTCTTCTCATCCTCGGTCACGCTCTTCAGCATGAGCTTGATCCTGTCCACTTCCCTTATAAGCTCCTTCGAAAGGCTGTCAAGTCTGCTGACTGTCTCAAGGCTTTTCCTTGTCTCCATCAATCCCTTGCTGAAATCATAATACAGGGTCTCGATTCTCCCTGTCATCCTGTCCGCATTCTCTTCAGAGGCCTTCATCTTCCTGACATTTTCTTCCATCTCCTTCAGGACATCGACAAGGCTTTCGACGCTCTTTATTCTCGAGAAAACCTCCCTCAGCTCCCTGATATCTTGGCCTGCCCTTTCGCCTATCTTTTCCCCCCTTTCTATCCTGGCTTCCAATATTTCAAGCCTCTTGGACACGCCTTCCTTCATGGCAGCCAGCTTTCCAGGCTCGATAACTGCCATCATGTCCCTGATTTTCTCCGATGCCATCTCAACCTTTTTCTGGGATTCCTCCCTGTCCAGCAGCATCCTTCTGAGATCCCCTATCTCCTCGCTGATCCTCTCGAATTTTTCAGCAGACCTCTGCCGCTCTGCGTCAAGCATATCAACCTTTGCAGCTGTCTTCTCCAAGTCAATGGCAAGCTTCAGCCTGCTTTTGTCAGCCTCTCTGTCTCTGCCGCCTGCAGCACCCCTCTCACTTTCATGTCCCATTAATGTACCTCCTAAATACCAATTGCTTCGCAGCCTAAAATCCCTTCTTTTAGTCCTTCAGCACAATCAATCAAGCATAAGGGCTCCTTAGAAGGGCAAACAGTAAAATGAAAACAAAGCTTCACTGTAGTTGAATTTGACCCTACTTATAACAAACCGCGGTGCTTAAATGGATGCATTTCTCTACTTTTCACAATGATGACTTTGAACAACCTCTGACTATCCTTTTCTTTCAAAAAGAAAATACTAGTCGAACCCAAAAGAAACACGCGGTTCGGCTGCCAGTGAAAAGAGAAAAGTGAATAGGTTGATGATGTTGATAGCGGCTGATATACTGTTTTTCTTTTCGTCAACGTTTTCTTTTTTTTAC
>CAYJTA010000057.1:0-3393 GCA_964372825.1 uncultured archaeon
CTGACATGATAGTCCTGGCCTCAAAAAACGCCTATGACACGGCAGTTCTTGTGAGCGGGGACGGGGATTTTGTGCCCGCAGTCCGCGCCGTACAGGACATGGGCAAGAGGGTGGAGAATTACTATTTCAAATCAGGCCATTCATGGCATCTCCGGCAGACATGCGACAACTCTGTCCTCATGGACACGGATTTCATAATGAAGTGCATATAAGCACTGAACCGAGCAGCAGTCGTATTCTATTTTTCGCCAAAAGACGCCAAAGTATATCTTTCGCCTTTTCCCGAAGAAAAAAGGCTCCATATATATTCCCATTGCCCGAAATGTAAATCATGAAAAAAGAAAATGCCAAAGGCTCAAGTGCACTCATCCTTATAGCCCTGCTGGCCCTGGCGGCTGCCGGAGCGCTGTTCTATTACTCAGGCAAAGGCATCCAGCCCCCTTTTGTCCAGTCTGCAATGGCCCTTCCCACATTCGGTTCCTGTGATGCGATAGCCTCTGCCTTCAGGGAGAGCGGCAGCTATGGCTATGGGGGCGATATGCTTCTTGGCGCAGGAGCTGTCAGGACAATGGTTCAAGCCTCGAAAGAGGCAGGCTCAGCCCCTACAGCTGCCCCGGCTCCCTATTCCGCAACCAATGTGCAGGTGCAGGGTGTTGATGAGGCGGATATAGTGAAGACAGATGGCAAGTATATTTACCTGATATCAGGCAGCAGGCTTGTGATCGCCTATGCTTATCCCGCAGAAGAGGCAAAGGTGGAGAGCGAGACAGTGCTTGACAAGCTCAGTCCGACAGAAATGTTCATAGATGGGGACAGGCTCCTTGTTTTCGGATACACAAACCAGCAGATTGAACCGCCTGTGGTGCGGCCTGCCCAGCCTGAAGCCGAGCAGACAGCCGGATCCCCGGCCATTTCAGGCAAGTCAATAGCAAGGCCTGACATATATCCCTACCCGTATTCCATAAGCCTCACCACAGCCCAGCTTTGGGACATATCCGACAGGAAGAATCCAAAGATGCTGAGGGCAGTCGATTTCGAGGGCAGCTACCTTTCTTCAAGGAAGATAGGGTCTGACGTCTATTTTGTTGTCAATTCCTATCCGAGATACTATGCTGAGCCTCTGGAGAGCAATGCGACCATAATGCCTTACTACAGGGACAGCAGATACAGCGGGCAGAAATTCAGCAATATAGCAGGCTGCAGCGATGTCGCCTACTTCCCCCCAGTCCAGGCGAGGAACTTCATAACAATAGCATCCATGTCAATGACCGATGAGAAAAAAGAAGTGGAGAAGCATACAGTAGCTGCCAGCGGCCAGAATATCTACGCCTCCCAGCAGAATCTCTATGTCGCTGAGGTGCAGTATCCCAGATGGAGGCCGTGGCCTGTAAAGGTTGCTGAGGCAGTCGTTCCAGAGGTGCAGGAGGAGCAGAAGACCCTGATCCACAAGTTCGGCCTCGACAATGGCAAGATTTCATACAAAGGCCAGGGCGAGGCGAAGGGCTGGATACTGAACCAGTTCTCCATGGACGAGCACAAGGACTATTTCAGGATAGCAACGACAAGGGGGCAATCATGGGACAGTAGCAAGCCTTCTGTGAGCAATGTCTACATCCTTGACAAGGACATGAAGCCTGCAGGAAAGATTGAGGGCCTCGCCCCGGGAGAGCAGATTTATTCGGTCAGATTTATGGATGACAGGGCTTACATGGTCACTTTCAAGAAGGTCGACCCGCTTTTTGTATTGGATCTGTCCGATCCAAGCAATCCAAAGATACTGGGAAAGCTGAAAATACCGGGCTACTCCGATTATCTCCACCCGTATGATGAGAACCATGTCATAGGCGTAGGAAAAGAAGCGGCTGAAGCAGAGGAAGGCGACTTTGCATGGTACCAGGGCATGAAGATGGCCATATTCGATGTCTCAGATGTGGAGAACCCAAAGGAGCTCCATAAGACCGTGATAGGGGACAGAGGAACTGAATCAGAAGCCCTTCACAACCACAAGGCATTCCTTTTCGACAGGGAGAAGCAGCTTCTTGTGATACCTGTCCTTCTGGCTGAGATAAAAAATAAGGAAGGCAAGCCTGCAAACGCTTATGGAGAATTTGTATTTCAGGGAGCATATGTATATAGGATAACTCTGGAAAATGGATTCGAATTAAGAGGCAGGATAACGCACTTCAAGGATGATGAGGCTTTCAAGAAGTCAGGCTACTGGTTCTATGGGCCTGGATATTCAGTCCAGAGGTCCCTGTACATAGGGAATGTCCTGTACACTATTTCCCAGAGGATATTGAAGGCGAACAGCCTGGCAGACCTGTCGGAATTGAAGAGCATGGAAATATCGAAAGGAGAGAATGAGCCTCCTTATGTAGAATAAGAGCTTTCTTCCGAATTCCTGATGCAGGCCAATTTATTCCCGCCTGACAATTTCTCCCATTATGGCGATGAAGCTGATCGAGATCGGAAAGGAAAAGACAGATTATAACGAGGATTTCAGATCATTTTTCCCCTTCAATGAAATGAGGCAGCACCAACAGGAGACGATAGCGGCCATCCTCAAATCCTTCAGGGAAGGCCAGAGGTGCGTGATGCTTGAAGCCCCCACAGGCTTCGGCAAGTCTGCAGTTGCAATGGCCATAGCAAATTACTTCAATTCCGCCTACTTTCTCGTGTCATCCAAGCTCCTGCAGGAGCAGTACCTGAGGGACTTCCCGATACCCATGGTGAAAGGGAGGGGCAATTTCCCATGCCTGCTCGACAGGCAGAAGAGCGTTGACATCGGGGATTGTGTCATGAAGAAGGGCTTTGAGTGCCCCCACCTGCCTGTCTCAGAAGGCCAGGCGGCAGGGGATATGGTTGCAGTAGCCCAGTCAGCCAAAAAGGGCAAATTGTATATGTCCCCTGAAAAGGATGTGTGCCTCTACTGGAAGCAGAAATGCGATGCAATGAACAGGAAGATTGTGGTTTTCAACTACGACTATTTCCTCTATGAGACAGAGTTCGTCGGCGACTTCGGCCCCCGAAAGCTGATAATCTGCGACGAGGCGCACAACATAGAGGGCAGGCTGATGGATTACATATCCTTCAGGTTGTCTGCATATGATGCCGGGCTGATCGGCCAGAACTTCCCCAAGGTCAACATGGATATCAGGGAATGGCTTGAGCTGCTGAAGGAATGGAAGGGGCTGTTCGAGGAAAAGATAAAAAAAGAGGAGGGAAAGACAGGCGACATGTCGGCGAGGGAGCTGGAAAGGCTGAGGGACATGAGGAACAAGAAAAAAAAGCTTTTGTTCATCATCTCAGAGCTTGAGGCCGATGAAAAGAACTGGGTGACAGACTTCAGGCTGTGGGCAAGCCTTTTAGAAACAGGCTTGAGCCAAAAAGGCT
>CAYJTA010000057.1:3403-6451 GCA_964372825.1 uncultured archaeon
ATAGAGATAAAAAAGTGGTCCAACCTCCTGTTTGACAAGGCCGATCACTTCCTTCTGCAGTCGGCAACCATACTCGACGCAGAGGCGATGGCGCACAGCCTCAATATCAGCGGAGACATTGCTTATATAAGGGTCCCTTCAACATTCCCCCTCCAGAGAAGGCCTTTCTGCTTCTCGCCTGTAGGAAGCATGGCAAGGAAGAATGTTGATGCGAGCATGCCCCTTCTGTTGAAGTCTCTAAAAAGCATTCTGGACAGGCACCCGAAAGAGAAAGGAGTGATACATACCCACAGCTATATCCTGCAAAGTGCGATCATGACCTCCATAGACAGCGGCAGGCTGCTTTCCAATGACAACAAGAACAGGGAGCATATTTTCAGGAAGTTCATGGGCTCTGTCCAGCCGCTTGTGCTTGTCACGCCAAGCGCATATGAAGGCGTCGACCTGAAATACGACTTCTGCAGGTTCCAGGTGATGTGCAAGGTGCCTTACCCTGACCTTGGCAACCCGCAGATACGGGCCAGGATGGACAGGGATCCGAGATGGTATGCATGGCTGACAGCGGTAAGGCTTGTGCAGACATATGGGAGAGGCATGAGGGCTGAAGACGACTCATGCGTGACATACATGCTCGACAGCGATTTCGTCCATTTCGCAAAAAGGAACCACGAGCTTCTGCCTGATTGGTTCAAGGAGTCTGTGAAGGTGGCCGGCTATGACTTCTGACATCAGGCCCCTCTTAATAATTGCAGTTCTGGTTTTTCTCAGCGGCTGCATCCAGAACAGTTCAGAAAAAACATATTATAAGGAAGCAGTTTTTGGAAATCCCTTTCAGCTTAAGATTAATGAGACAGCGCTCATAAGATCTGAAAATCTGACCATAAAATTCACAGATGTCACAGAGGATTCCAGATGCCCGAAGGACGCCGCCTGTGTCTGGGCCGGCCAGGTGACAGCCCTGGCAAGGATATCAAAGGAGGGCAGGGTTCTCGGCAACTACAGCCTGACAAGGATGCCCGGAGCAGGCGTGCCAGCAGCAATAGCCTTTGACAGGTATGCGATATCGCTGACAGGAATAG
This sequence comes from uncultured archaeon, assembly GCA_964372825.1. Lineage (GTDB taxonomy): Archaea > Aenigmatarchaeota > Aenigmatarchaeia > QMZP01 > QMZP01 > JACPNN01. Next base: position 4,483 of record CAYJTA010000057.1, read on the forward strand.
ACCCTTATCCTGAAAAGGCGGGAAAAATAGAAAAGGCAGAGTATGTAGCAACTTTTGTTGTTTCCAGAGAATGATGGATTGAAGTATCCCTTGTTTCAAACAACGCCCGGCACAAGGCCAGCAGGCCTGCTCCTGAAAGCATTTTTCACTATCTCCTCGCTGTAGCCTTCCGGCAGCTTCCCTGTGTCTGCATAGGCGTAAAGGGCCGTGCTGAATATGGTGTTTGCTGCGCTGAATATCAGGCCGACTGCAACGAAATAGAGGATGGCTATTACTATTGCCGCTAGCATGCCTGCAGCCCCTAACCCTGCAAGCGCAAAGAACAGGATGAAGACTCCAATCAGGCCCAAAACCACAAATATGAGCTGTGCGAGGCCAAGTCCAAAGTACCTGAAAAGGTTCTCGCCCCATGTCTTCTTCAGCGTTTCAGCAGACCTCTTTATCGCTTCAAACGGTCCGAGGTTGTGGTAAACCATGCCCGGAACCACAAAGATAGTGACTATGCTCCAGGCCACGCCAAGGATGAATGCCGTTATTTTCAGCAGTATGTAGCCCACTTTGCCCGCCTTTTCCGCCATGCCGTCTATTACCCTGAGAATGAGACCGACTGTTGCAGAAACCAGGCCCCAGGCAAGGATGAGATGGATTTTCGACAGCCCAAACCTTATGCTTTCCCCGAATGTCGCATTGCCGCCCTCGAACCTCCTTTTCGTGGTATAGACCACGCACACGTTGAAGAAGGTCGCTATGACAGCCAGGCCGAGATAGGTGACAAATATCACTATGTATTCAAGGATGCCATAGGCCTCTGGCCCGATCCCTTTGAGAATCAGGGCTATCACAGTCGGGAAAAGCATGGCCAGGCTGAATACCAGGGAAAATACGGTCGCAAGAAGCGGGAAAAGCAGCAGTTCCCTGTCCTTCCTGATCACATCAAAGCTCAGCTTTGTTATCTGCCAGCTCCTTGAGAACGATTCGAACATAATCCCAGCTTCTATAATCTTGATGCTGTTACTTAAAAAATTTATGCGGTTCTGAGCTTTGCTAATAAAGTCCCTTTTTCAGCAAGTGAGGGGGGGATTATTAACAGTCAGTTATCCCTTCCCCAGATTTATGGAAAAATCTCCTTTCAAGGCCAATTTGAAGTACTTAACAAATATAACAAACAAAAGAACTCCAAAAACAAATTTCCATGCAATGCTATCGAAGTTGAATGTTTTGATTATGATTTCTGTGAAGAATGATACAGATAAAGACAAAGGTACTGCAATCAACAAACCCAATACTAAACCCTTATTTTGGGCTTTAAGGTCGTTGTGAGATTCTGATTCTGTCTCTATTATCCGATTCACTAAATCTATGAGACAAATCTTCTCTGTTGGATGTTTTTTCTTCTTTTTCGCAACTTCTTTATCAAAGTTCCAAGACATATAAGCAGCCTCTTTATTTCAACCACATTGGAAGATCTCTTTTCATAGTATATTATTATTTAGTATATTAATAAGCATTTCGATGGTGGATTATATATGTCTTATTATACTATATGCTTATATACTATAAAGTAATATATCAACTATGGATGCTTTTAAGACTAAAATAACTGTTGAAGGTTACAAATGCCTGAGATGTGGACATGAATGGGTTCCAAGGAGTAAAGAACATCCAAATGTCTGCCCTTCATGCAAAAGTCCTTATTGGGACAAACCTAAGAAGAATCATGAGCAGATAAAATGAAAACGACACATAGGATTATTCTGGGCGATGCATTGAAGATTTTGAAAACAATACCAGATGAATCTGTAGATTTAGTTTTTGCTGACCCGCCTTACAATATGTCAAAGAAAAAAGGATTAGGGTGGAAATATAGCAAGCATAGGACCATGCGGGAGCAATGGGACAGGGGCTCCAAAGATGATTTAGGTAAGTTCAAGGGGGAGTGGATAACCGAGTGTTTCAGGGTACTGAAACG
>CAYJTA010000058.1:0-2177 GCA_964372825.1 uncultured archaeon
GCTGTCCATTATCACCCCGTCGAAATCGAACACCACAACCTTTATCATGCCATTCCCCTCTCCAGCATCTTATTTATTATCTTTTTCGTATAATGTGTAAGCTCTATTTTTTCCATTTCCTTCAGGGAAAACCAGCCAAGATCCGCAGCATCGGAACCAGCTTTTGTTTTTCCTTTTGGTTTTCCCAGGAAAACATGGCACCTGTGCCTGTGGCATATTCCGGCATCATGCACGAAAACAAAAAAAGGCTTCTTTTCAATTTCGAATCCTCCGGCCTCTTCCCTCGATTCCCTCAGCATGCATATGTAAGGCGTCTCGCCTTTGTCGACATGGCCTCCGGGGAAGGCCCAGAAGCCCTTTTCCGGGCTGTGGCCCCTCTTTATCAGGAGGAATTTTCCGTTTTCCATGGCCACTAGTGCTGTAGTGCCGTGCCGGATGATTTTCATGCATACCTTTTTCCCTTTCCAGAATAAATGCTCGCTCTCAGGGCAATTATTAAAAGCCTCACCTGAACATGTAATATGCCCGGGTTTGAAAGGGAGGTCAGGGATTTCATAAACGGGGACAGGGAGCTGAGGCTGATTGAAGACAATACAGCCAATTACGAGGAAATTGACTTCATCTTGGAACTCTCCTCCAGGTTCGCCATCGAGGCAAAGGAGAAGAAAGGCCACTACAGGCACAGGTGGAGCGAGATCAGCGGCATACCGGAAACCCATCTGTTCGCCATCGACGAAACAAGCATCAAGAGGCTGTTTCTACATTTCCCCTATTTTTTTGTTATAATAAGGGATATCGTGACCAGCAAGATTTACGTGCTCGATGCCTTCACAGCCCTCTGCATGCCCAGAAAAAGGCTGAATCGAGAGATACGGAAAACCGGGCCCCTCCTCAAGGGAAAATGGATAATCTCCCTTTCATGGTGCGAGGGCTTTTCCGGCCTTTCCGGGGCCTTTGGCTATATCAAAGATATGGCCAGGCAGGGCATAAGGGACAGGATGGGCAGGATAGACTGCATTCGCTTCAATAGTATGGACGACATCCATCTCCTTTCAGGGGAATACGGCAGGGAGCCATGTTATTGGGAAAAGGACGTGCAAGAGAAATGAGATGTTTCAGGAGGAAGCAATAGGTATTTCTATACCCAATACATACTATTATTCGTGCCCCAGTAGCTCAGCCGGTGGAGCGTCACCTTGGTAACAGCCCTTTTCTTTTCAAAAAAGAAAAAGAAGAGAAACGGGTAAACAGATGAAAAGGTGAAGGCCGCGAGTTCAAAGCTACCCTTTCTTTCCGAAAGAAAGGGTAAGTTATCCAAAGAAAGGCATTACAAATGCCGAAGAGGATAATCCACGAGAATCTCGCCTGGGGCTCTTGTTTTTATGAGTCAATATACCATGCTCATGGGAAGCATCGACATGCCAACAACGAAAAAAGAGAAAACGACCAGAAACATAAATGCAAGGCCTGCAAGCGCAGTTACAGAGTCAGCGGCATAGAGCTCCTTTGCGCCAAGGTAAAGAGATGACATGGCAAGGACGCTGAAACTGGAGACGGATAATATGAAAAGCACAGTGCCAATCAATGCCAGAATGCCTCCTGGAGAGGCAATGAGAAGGAACAAATTCCCCAGCAGATAACCGAAGGATACCAGCAGGAATGAGTAGCCAACAACTGCAAGGCCGTGCATGAATCTTCCCTTGCCGCCAAGAGTGCTGTATATGAGATGGTATATATAGGAGAAAAACAGACCTACAGCAGCAAGGAAAACAAGGACCACAGCAAAGGCGGTGAGATCAGATAATGACAGCCCCATCATGCCTCCCCCGTATCCCGGCCTTATGAAGGAGGCCACAGTGAAGATGAGAGAGGCTGCAAGCAGGTACAGAAACGGAACAGCAGGACTGTCGAAAGCCTTCGCCTTTTTCAGGAACTGCTGCGGCCTGATAAGATATTCCATTCAATATAGAATTGTGCTGCGTGCTAATATAGGTGACGGCTTTTCTGGAATCCTGCTCATTTTTTATTCCACAGGCACATCTATTCAATAATGCCCCACTCCAGAAGGAACCTCACCATGTCGGAAAAGGCCCTTGTGCAGATCATCGCTTCCAGCGTGGAAGTGTATAAAAAGGAGACTTTCGGCCTTCTCCTCGGAAAGAAGCACACGAGCCACT